>NZ_JBFABB010000049.1:0-49449 GCF_040640035.1 Micromonospora sp. NPDC023633
GGTCCCGGGAGTCCAGGCCGAGGATGGGCCCGCCGTCCGAGGCGAGGTTGCCGATCCGCCCGAGCGCCGTGTTGAACCGGGCCACCGCGTCCAGGACGGGCATGAGCCGCCTCCCCGGGCGGCACCGCCCGCGCGGACCGGCGGGCCGTGGCCCGCCGTCCGACGGGCCACGCTCCCCTACTTCTGCCTGGCCGGCACGACGATCAGGCGGGCGACCCCGCCGTCGCCCTCCTTGGCGCCGGCCACGCCGACCGTCGTACCGACCGCGACGTCGGCGGACCGGATCGTCGTGCGGCGCTCCACGACGCGCAGCTTGTCGCCGAAGGTCCAGGTCATGGTGAAACCGTCGGTGGACTTCACGGTCATCGAGTCGCCGTCGACCGCGGTCACCTCGCCCCGCTGCACGGCGACGGTCCGCGTACCGCCGTCCTTCGTCCGCACCACGGCCTCGCCGTGCAGGGCGCCCCGGCGCAACAGCACCCGGGCCTGCCGGCGCTCGCGCCGCTCCTCCGCGCGCTCCCGCCGCTGCTGCCCGGCCGCGCCCGGCGACGCCTCCGGCGAGGCGGGGGCGGCGAGGGCGTCGACGTCCAGGTCGCCGGCGTCGAAGCCCATCGCGGCCAGCGCCTGACCCTCCGCGCCCAACGCCGCGGCGACCTCGACGGCGGTCTCCCGGGCCGGCTGACCGGCCGGCCCGGCGGCGCCGCAGCCGCCGACGCCGAGCGCGACCGCCGCGAGCAGCGTGGTGGTGACGATTCCCCAACGTGCCATGAGTCTCCCTCTCGTCCGTGGGGCCCAAGCCTCCCGCCGCCCCGCGAGCGACAGGTCAGGCCGATGTTCGGGTCTGGTAAGGATCCGCCGGCAGCCGGACGGTGAACGCCGCGCCGCCCTCCGGGGCGTGCCCGGCCGCGATCTCCCCGCCGAGCCGGCGGACCAGGCCGGCGGCGAGCGCCAGCCCCAACCCGCTGCCGACCTTGCGCACCCCCCGGTAGCGCTGGTGCAGGGCGCCGCGCTCGAAGGCCACCGCCAGGTCGTCGTCGGTGAAGCCCGGTCCGCCGTCACGGACCTCGACGACGCCGCCCGCCACCGGGTCCGCGCCGGCCGCCCGGACCGCGAGCACTATCGGCGCCCCCGGCGGCACGACCCGCAGCGCGTTCTCCAGCAGCCCGTCCACCACCTGCCGGATCCGACCCGGATCGGTGTACGCCGGCACCGCGGCGTCCGGAACCTCCGCGCGGAACGGCACCCCCACCGCCGCGCACCGGTCGGCCCAGGTCCGACCCGCGTCGGCGGCCAGCCGGGCGAGGTCCACCGGGACCGGTTCGAGCGGGAAGTCGGCGGCCTCCAGCCGGGCCAACGCCAGCAGGTCGCTGACCAGCCGGTCCAGGTGCTGCGCCTCCGCGAGCACGGTACGACCGGCGCCGGCCGCGTCCGCCGGCCCGATCACCCCGTCGGCCAGTGCCTCGGCGTAGCCCCGGATCGCCGTCAACGGGGTACGCAGCTCGTGCGAGACGGAGAGCAGGAACTCCCGCTGCCGGCCCTCGCTCGTGGCCAGCGCGGCGGCCAGCCCGTTCAGCGCGTACGCCAGGTCGGCCACCTCGTCGGGCGGCTCCACCGGCACGCGTACCGCCCGGTCCCCGGCGCGCAGCCGGGCGGCGGCGTCGGCGGCGCGCCGGATCGGTCGGGCCAGCCTGCGGGCGAGCAGCAGCCCGGCGACCACCCCGGCGGCGAGCCCCGCCAGCAGCGGCAGCCAGAGGCTGGGCACGACCTGCCGCCACGGCGCCGTGGGCCGGGTACGGGTCAGCACCACCCCGTTGCCGCCGGGCAGGGCGCGTCCCTCGATCAGCGTGCGCCGCCCGTCGAGCGGGCGGCGGGTCGACACGTTGCGCCCCTCGGCGACGCGCCGCACCACGCGCGGCGGCAGGCCGGGGCGCTCGGCGACCCCGCCCCGGACCAGGTAGGCGTCGACGCCCTGGGCGTTCAGCTGCCGGACGAGCCGTTCCTCGTCGGCGGTTCGGCCGGTCTCCAGCCGGGGGCGCAGCACCTCGGCCGCGAGCCGGGCCTGGGCGGCCAGCGCCTCCTGGTCGCGCCGTTCCACGCCGCGTACCGCCAGGGGCACCGCGACGATCGCGGTGACCAGCACCGAGACCAGGGCGACCGCGCAGGTGACCAGCACCGCGCGGGAGGTCAGCGTCCGGCCGGGACGATGCCGCGGCGCTGGCGGCGGCGCGCCGGTCGGCTCAGCCATCGGCGGCGTACCCGACGCCCCGGTGGGTGCGGATCACGCCGGCCGCGCCCAGCTTCGCCCGGACCTGCGCGACGTGCACGTCGACGGTGCGGGTGCCGGCGTGCGCCGCGTACCCCCAGACGCCGGCGAGCAGTTCCTCCCTGGTGAAGACCCGGCCCGGTCGGGCCATCAGGTACGCCAGCAGGTCGAACTCGGTGGAGGTGAGCTGGACCGGGGTGCCCGCGGCGGTCACCGTCCGGCGGGTCGGGTCGAGGGCCACCGCGCCGACGACCCGGGGCAGGCCCGTCCCCTCGGGCGTGCCGGCGCTGCGCCGCAGCACCGCCCGCACCCGGGCGACCAGCTCGCGGGGGCTGAACGGCTTGGTGACGTAGTCGTCCGCCCCCAGCTCCAGCCCGACGACGCGGTCCACCTCGTCGTCGCGGGCGGTGAGGAAGATGACCGGCGTCCAGTCGCCGGCCTCGCGCAGGCGCCGGCAGACCTCGGTGCCGGTCAGGCCGGGCAGCGCGATGTCGAGGACGCAGGCCACCGGGCGCAGCCGGCGGGCGGCGGCCAGCCCGGCCGCCCCGTCCCGTTCCAGGTGGACGCCGAAGCCGTCCCGGCTCAGGTAGAGCCGGACCAGGTCGGCGATGGCCGGCTCGTCCTCCACCACGAGGACGAGCCCGCGAGGCGGGGCGTCGACGGTCACCGGCCCATGATTGCCGACGCGGCCCCGCCGGAGGGGCAGCGGATGTTCGGGTTCGGTAAGAAGGCGGTCAGCGCACCACGGCGGGACGGAAGGCCGCGGGCCGCGCGACCGGCGGCGTCTCGCCGATGGTGGCGACGAGCCGCTCCCGGGGGGTCCGCAGCCGGGTCCGGAAGGCGTGGTTGAGCAGCGCGTCGAGCTGCCACACCTGCTTGGGGTGGCGGGTGCGGATGAGGAACCGCTCGCGGATCCCGTCGATCGCGGTGGCGGCCAGCTCGACCGAGTGCAGGCGCGGGTCGGGGCTCCAGGTGACGTTGCTGAGCTCCCGCAGCTCCGTGTTGAGGTGCAGGCGCAGCCGGTGCAGCACGCGGGTCTGCTGGGTGACGACCAGCCGTCGGTGGGTCAGCAGGAGGAGGTACTCGCCGGCCATCGGGCGGTCCGGCCGGGCGCACCGGGTGACGAGGATGGTGGCGTCGCCGGAGCCGACGCAGCGTCGGAAGACCGGCATGTGCCGGGTGGCGGTCTGCACCGCCAGCCCGGCCTCGGAGGCGGCCGGGAGGAACGTTCGGGAGAAGACGTCCATGCCCTGCCCAACGAGGTGCGACCTGGGGTGACGTGGGTCACGCGGGAATTTTGGAACTTCCACGCGCGCGCGTCGCACCGCCTGTCCGGCTTCGGGACCGGCCGCCGGAAGGCCCAGCCGGCTGCACCTTTCCGCGCCGGCTCAGACCGGGTCCGGCGCGAACAGCTCCTGCAACCAGCCGGGCACCGCGGACGCGTACTCCGCCCGGGCCGGGTCGGGGCCGGAGAGGGCGCGGCGCCAGGAGAGCGCCCGGCTGACCCGGGTGACGCGGACGGCCAGGCGGGCCGCCTCGCGCAGCGTCGCCCGGTCGTGCCCGGCCGACCACGGCTCCAGGTAGGCGTCGCGCAGCCGCGCCAGCGCCGGGTCGCCCTCGGGCAGCCCGAACGCGTCCGCGACCGAGTTCAGCGTCACCAGCAGGGTACCGAACGGGTGGGCCACCGAGGCGTCGCCCCAGTCGAAGAAGCGGTGTCCGTCGCCCACGACGAAGACGTTGCCGTCGTGCAGGTCGTCGTGCTGGAGCGTCGGCGCGACGCCCGAGGCGGCCAGCCGCCGGCAGTCCTCGGCGAACGCGGAGCGGTGGGCGCGCAGCCGCTCGTACGCCTCGGCGGTGAGCCCGTCCGCCGCCCCGAGCAGCAGCGCCTCCTCGTCGTCGAGCAGCGCCTCGAACAGCCCCGGCAGCGCCTCCGGCCGGTGGTCGGGTACGCCGAGGGCGAGCAGTTCGCCGACCCCGGGCGCGACCGCGCGCTGGAGGTCGGCGTACTCCGGCAGGACCCGCTCCCAGCGGGGCAGCAGGCTCCGGTCGCCGCCCAGCGCGTCGCGCAGCGTCCGGCCGCCGTCGGGCAGCAGGGACCAGCCGCGGTCGGCGTCCACGGCGACGGGGTCGAGCACCCAACCGGGCACGAGCCGGGCCAACGCGGTCAGCAGCGCGGCCTCGTGCCGGGTGCCGGGGTTGTTCGCCTTGAACCAGACGTCCCCGGCGTCGGTGGGCACCCGCCAGACCAGCGACCAGGGCCGCACCCGGGGCTCGACCGGCCCGGTGATCCGGCGGCCGTGCCGACCGAGCCGGTCGCCGATCCAGTCGAGCGCGGTGTCCCGCCAGTGCGGGTCGGCCCAGTCGGCGCGTGGCGTGGCGGCGTCGGTCACGCCCGGCAACCTAACCGCCGCCCCGCCACCGGGCCAGGGGTTTTCCCGCCGCCTACAGCAGCTCGACGATGGTCGCGTTGGCCATGCCGCCGCCCTCGCACATCGTCTGGAGGCCGTAGCGGATGTCGTTGTCCCGCATGTGGGCGAGCATGGTGGTCATGATCCGGGCGCCGGAGCCGCCGAGCGGGTGGCCGAGGGCGATCGCGCCGCCGCGCGGGTTGAGCCGCTCCGGGTCCGCCTCGGTCTCCGCCAGCCAGGCCAGCGGCACCGGCGCGAACGCCTCGTTCACCTCGTACACCCCGATCTCCTCGATGCCCAGCCCCGCGCGGCGCAGCGCCTTCGCGGTGGCCGGGATGGGCGCGGTGAGCATGGTGACGGGGTCGTCGGCGGCGACGACGGCGGTGTGCACCCGGGCCAGCGGGCGCAGGCCGTGCCGGCTGGCCCACTCGCTGGTGGTGACGGCGAGCGCCGCCGCGCCGTCGGAGATCTGCGACGCGGAGCCGGCGGTCACGACGCCGTCGGGGCGGAACGGGGTGGCCAGCTCGCCGAGCTTCTCCAGCGAGGTGTCCCGCCGGATGCCCTCGTCGGCGGCGAACTTGCCGCCGTCGGCCAGGGCGACCGGGGCGATCTCGGCGTCGAAGGCCCCGGCGTCCTGCGCGGCGGCGGCCTTCTCGTGGCTGGCGAGGGCGAACTCGTCGAGCTGCGCGCGGGAGAGGCGCCAGCGCTCGGCGATCAGCTCCGCCCCGACGCCCTGGTTGAACGGCAGCGGCGCGTCGTCGGCGAAGCCCTCGACGCCGCGGTAGCGGTCGCGCAACTGGTCGCTGAAGGGCGACCCGCCGGCCACGCTGGAGCCCATCGCGACCCGGGTCATCGACTCGACGCCGCCGGCGACGACCAGGTCGGCCTGGCCGGAGAGGACGGTGGCGGCGGCGAAGTGCAGGGCCTGCTGGCTGGAGCCGCACTGCCGGTCGAGCGTGGTGCCGGGCACCGACTCGGGCCATCCGGCGGCGAGCACGCCGTTGCGGGCGACGTTCCACGACTGGTCGCCGACCTGCGAGACGCAACCCCAGACCACGTCGTCGACCAGCGCCGGATCGATGCCGGTGCGCTCGGCGAGGGCGCGCAGCACGTGCGCCGAGAGGTCGACCGGGTGCACGGCCGCCAGGCTGCCCTTGCGCCGCCCCACCGGGGTGCGTACCGCGCCGACGATGACTGCGTCACTCATGACTACTCCCCGGTAACTTGGGCTGGCCCCGATCCTACGTCCTCGGCGGGCCGGGCGTCCTCCCCCGGTGCCCTGGCATGCTGAACGGATGCATCCAGACCCGGCCCCGGCCCGGCAGTGGCGGGTGCCGCCCGCCCTGCCGGCGCTCAAGCTGGCCGGCGCGGTCGCGCTGCTCGCGCTGGCGCTGTTCCTCGACGGGGGCGACCGGATCCGGTTGGCGCTGGCCGTGCTCACGGCCGCCGGGCTCGCCGGCTGGGCGGCGCGCGACCTGGTGGCGCCCGTCCGGCTCGCGGTCGACCCGGACGGGATCACGGTCGTCCAGGGCTTCGCGGGGCGCCGGCGGCTGCCCTGGTCGGCGGTCGAGAAGGTGACCGTGGACCGCCGCGCGCGGCGGGGCCTGACCAGCGAGCTGCTGGAGATCGACGCGGGGGAGTCGCTGCACCTCCTCGGCCGCCACGACCTCGGCGCGGATCCCGCCGAGGTCGCCGAGGCCCTGCACGAGGCCCGCCCGCGCTGAGCGGCGCCGCGCACCGGGTCGCGGCGGCGGCCCCGGCCGGCCCGCGCCCGGAAGGCGGGGACCGGGCCGGAGGTCAGCCGCCGACGATGGCCGCGGTGCGGACCATGGCCAGGCCGACCAGCGCCGCCACGATCACCGCGCCGCCCGCGAGCTGCACCAGCGTCCGCCGCGACCGCGGGGCGTACGCGAACACGAACGCCAGCAGCCCGCCGACCACCAGGCCGCCCAGGTGCCCGGGGATCGAGATGCCCGGCACGGTGAACGTGAAGACCAGGTTGATCACCAGGACGGGGAGCACCTGGGAAATGTCCCGCCCCATCTTCCGTTCGATGACCACCAGCGCGGCGAACAGGCCGAAGATCGACGTCGAGGCGCCGGCGGTGAGCTGGTTCTGCTCGCTGAACAGGTAGGCGGCGACGTTCCCGCCCAGCCCGGCGACCAGGTAGAGCGCCAGGAACCGCAGCGGCCCGAGGCTGGCCTCCAGCGACCGGCCGAGCACCCACAGCGCCCACATGTTCAGCAGCAGGTGGACCACGCCGTAGTGCAGGAACATCGCGGTGACCAGGCGGTACCACTCGCCCTCGGCGATGCCGCCGACCGTGCCGTCCGGGAAGAGCGCGCCGCCGAGCACGGAGCCCCAGTCGGTCAGCGGGGTGCTGCCGCCCATCAGGCCGCCGAAGCCGGAGCCGCCGACCGCCGCGTCCCCGCCCCGGTCGGAGGCGATGGAGAGCAGCATCATCAGCACGTTGAGCGCGATCAGCGCCTTGGTGACGTAGCCGTGCCGGCCGGCGGCACCGCCACCGAAGGCGGTACGCGCCGGCCGCACGCTACGACGTCCCTCCGCCACGCACTCCGGGCACTGGAACCCGACCGACGCCTCCCGCATGCAGTCCGGGCAGATCGGCCGGTCGCAGCGGGTGCACCGCACGTACGTCTCCCGGCCGGGGTGCCGGTAGCAGACCGGGGTGGTGGGTGGCGACTCGCTCACCGCGCCCGCCCGCCGTCGCGGACCACGCGGCCCACCAACCGGTCCCGGCCCTCGGAGCGCTCAGTCATGTCGGCAAAGGTACCTCGCGGACCGTTCAGGCAGCGGTGCGCTCGATCTCGACCCGCTCGATGACGACGTCCTGCAGCGGCCGGTCGTTCGGGCCGGTCGGGGTGTTGGCGATCGCGTCGACGACCTTCGCGGACTGCTCGTCGGCCACCTGCCCGAAGATGGTGTGCCGGTTGTTCAGGTGCGGCGTCGGCGAGACGGTGATGAAGAACTGCGAGCCGTTGGTGCCCGGCCCGGCGTTCGCCATCGCCAGCAGGTACGGCCGGTCGAAGCGCAGCTCCGGGTGAAACTCGTCACCGAACTTGTAACCCGGGCCACCGCGACCGGTGCCGGTCGGGTCGCCCATCTGGATCATGAAGCCACCGATCACCCGGTGCGAGATGGTGCCGTCGTAGTACGGCCCGCTGCCCGGCTGACCCGTACGCGGGTCGGTGTATTCGCGGTTGCCCTCCGCCAGGTCGACGAAGTTCTTGACGGTCTTCGGGGCGTGGTTCTGGAAGAGCTCCAGCCGGATCGGGCCAGCGTTGGTGTGCAAGGTGGCGTAGACAGCCTCGGCCACGGGTACTCCTCACTCGTTGGTCAGTTCCATGCGGATCCTCCCATGTGCCCGATCTGGCAGTGCGGAGGCATCCGAAGGTGGAGGATGACGAAGGAACAACTCCCAGGAGGTGGGACCGTGTTTGGAATCGGGCGGCGAAAGACCCAGGGGCAGCTGGCCAAGGTGGAGCTGAACCAGGGCCTCGGTCACCTGAGGCAGGCCGCGACGTACGCCGCGAAGGGTGCCGGCGCCACCGTCGCCCCGCGGGTCCAGGCGGCCCGGGGCGCCGTCGCGCCGACGGCCGTCATCGTGCGCGACCGCGCGTCCAGCGGCCTCGCGTCCACGGTCGCCGCGCTCGCGCCGCTGGCCCTGGCCGTCCGCAAGGCGCAGGCCGAGGCGGCGGGCAAGGCGGTCACCGGCCGGAAGGCCGTCGCAGCCAGGCAGACCGCGGCCAGCAGGAAGGCCAAGGCGAAGAACATGAAGGCGTCCCGGAAGAAGAGCTCCCGTCGGGGCGGGTCCATGATGACGGGCCTGCTCGCGGCCGGCGCGGTGGCCGGGGTCGCCGCGATGGCGATGCGGCGGCGCCGGGAGCAGCAGGAGTGGGCCGAGTACGACCCGACCCGCAAGCTGGAGCCGATGCGTGACGAGGTGGAGACGATGGAGATCCGTACCCCGGTGACCGACGCGTCGACGACGTCGAGCGGCTCGGGCGTGGCCGGCGGCCCGACCGGCGCCGGCAGCTCGGCGGTGGCCAGCGGCGACAGCGCCTCCACCACCACCCCCGGCAAGCAGCCGACGGTCCACGCGACGGACAAGGTCCCGTCGGTGGCCGAGGGCGCCAAGGACACCTCGGGGCGTCCGGCGGACGACCTGACCGAGGCGCTCGGCAAGGGCGGCGCCAGGACCAACGGCCGCCGCTGACGTCACTGTCGGTCCCGGAAAGCGCCGGCGATGCGGCTTCTCGGCCGTCCCGCCGGCGCTTCCGTGCCGGCGGCGGCCGTCAGAGCCAGCCGTTGCGGCGGAACCAGCGGTAGAGGGCCAGCGAGATCCCGAGCATCAGAGCGAGGACGACGGGATAGCCGTACGTCATCTTCAGCTCCGGCATGACCTCGAAGTTCATCCCGTAGATGCCGGCGATGGCGGTCCAGACGGCGGCGATGGCGGCCCACGCCGCGATCTTGCGCATGTCGTTGTTCTGGTCGACCGTGACCTGGGCCAGCCGCGCCTGGAGGATGGAGTTGAGCAGGTCGTCGTAGGAGTTGACCTGCTCGACGGTGCGGCTCAGGTGGTCCTGCACGTCCCGAAAGTAGCGGCGGATCTCCTTCGGCACGTCGCGGTTCATCTGCGCGGTGAGGGTCAGCAGCGGGCGCTGCAGCGGCATCACCGCCCGCTTGAACTCCACCAGCTCCCGCTTCATCTGGTAGATCCGCTGGATCCGGCCGGTGGACTGGCGGTCGAACACGTCGGCCTCCAGCGTGTCGAGGTCGTCCTCCAACCGGTCGGCGACCTCAAGGTAGATGTCCACCACCCGGTCGGTGACCGCGTACGCCACCGCCCAGGGCCCCTGGAGCAGCAGGTCCTGCTTCGTCTCCAGGTCGGCCCGGACGGGTGCGAGCCGGCAGGCGTCCCCGTGCCGGACGCTGATCAGGAAGTTCGGGCCGATGAAGAGCATCACCTGGCCGGTCTCGACGACCTCGGAGTGCTCGGTCAGCTCGGCGTGCTCGCAGTACCGGGCGGTGCGCAGCACCAGGAAGCTGACCTCGCCGAACTGCTCCAGCTTGGGGCGCTGCTGCGCCTTCACCGCGTCCTCGACGGCCAGCTCGTGCAGCCCGTACGTGGCGGCGATGGCGGTCATCTCGGCCAGTTCCGGCTCGTGCAGGCCGAGCCAGACGAAGCCGTGCTCCTCGCGGCGGGCGGCGGCGAGCGCCTCGGCGTACCGCCAGTCGCCGGGCTTCCGGCGGCCGTCGACGTAGAGGGCGCAGTCGACCACCGCGCTGCGCTGCGGGCCGGCCGAGGCGGGGACCTGCTGCGGGTTGTCGGAGTTGAGCCGCCGGGTCATCGCCCGCACCGGCGCCACCCAGTCCCGGGGCCTGAGCACCCGTCCGCCGTTCGGCGAGGCCGTCCGCCCCTGCTGCCCCCGGTCCGTCATCACGCCCCCTCCCACGCGCTGCCGCGGGTGAACAGTACGCCGCCGTCGATGATCACCGCCGGTGACGATCGCCGGGAGGGTGGCGCCGGGCGGGCCGGGTCGTTTCAGGGGGGTGAGGGGACGACCCGGCCCACCCGACGCCCTTTGGGGGCGGGGGTTGTGCTGGTCGCGCCGCTCCACGTGCCGCCGGTCGGGCCGGCCCGGTCCGGTCGCCGGGCGCGGCGGGGGCCGGCACCGGGCGGTCAGTTCCGCTACACGTGGTGAGTGACGCTCGCAGCATTGTGTGCCGTCGGCCGCCCCGGCGGGAGACCCGGGGCGACCGCGATCGTTCAACTGTCAGAAATCTGACAGAAATTCAGCCCCGTACGGCCGCCATGGCCTCCGCCAGACGCCGCACGCCCTCGTCGATCCGGTCGGCGGTCACCGCCGAGTACGCCAGCCGCAGGGCGTGCCGCCCGCCGTCGACGACGAAGTCGCTGCCCTTGACCACGGCGACCCCGCGCTCGGCGGCCGCCGGCGCGAGCCTGTCGACCTCCACGTCCCCGGGCAGCTCGACCCAGAGGAAGTAGCCGCCGTCCGGCTCCACGAAGCGGGCCTCCGGGATGTGCCGGCGCAGGGACTCGGCCAGCACCCGGGCCCGCTCGCCGAGCGCGGCGCGCACGGTCTCGATGGAGCGCTCGATGTCGCCCGAGACGCAGAACTGGTGCACGATCGCCTCGGAGACCATGCCCGGCGAGATGTAGAGGCTGGTCGCCTTCTTCGCGATGTCGCCGATCAGGTCCGCCGGACCGACCAGGTAGCCGACCCGTACGCCCGGGCAGACCGTCTTGGTGAAGCTGGAGGCGTGCACCACGACGCCGCGAGTGTCCAGCGAGAGCATCGACGGCAGCGCCTCGCCCCGGAACCGGATGTCGGCGTACGGGTCGTCCTCGAAGATCGTGAACTCGTACTCGGCGGCGAGGTCGAGCAGCTCCCGGCGCTTCTCCAGGCTCAGGGTCACGCCGGCCGGGTTCTGGTAGTTCGGGATGACGTGCGCCAGCCGGGGACGCACCCCCGACTCCAGCAGCTTGCGCAGCTCGGCGGTGTCGAGCCCGTCCGGCTGGATGGAGACGCCGTGCAGCTCGCTGCCCATCCGCTGGAGGTTGAGCAGCGTCCGGTCGTACGTCGGGCGCTCCACCACCACCGCGTCGCCGGGGCGGACCAGGTGGTCGAAGAGGAACGCGTCCGCCTGCAACGACCCGTTGGTGATCAGCACCTGGTCGGCGGAGACCCCGTGCTTCTCGGCGATCCACTGCCGCAGCGGAAGGTATCCGACGGAGGTGCCGTACGCGGTCACCCCGGCGGGATCGGCGTCGAAGGCGCGGACGGCGGCGGCCTTGAGCCCCTCGACATCGACGATGTCCAGCGAGGGAGCGCCACGGGCGAAGGAGATCAGCTGCTCGGCGGTCATGGCTGTTCAGCGTACGGAAGGCGACGGGGTGCGTGCGGAAGGCACGGCGATGTCCGCATCCTGAGCCACCGGGACGGGTGACCGGCGTCGGCCGGTCGGCGACAGGTCAGACCGGAAGGCCGAGCGGGTCGTGCTGCGCCTCCCGGGAGAGCCCGTCCACGTGCAGGCCGAGCGCCGCGATCAGCTGCCCCCAGTCGAAGTAGGACCGCCAGGCCGCGATCCGGCCGCGCCGGACCCGGACGACGTCCACCACGTCCCAGCTCACCAGCCGGCCGGTCGGCGCGACGGTGCCGAACGGGGTGTGCAGCACCCCGGTGTGGGTGCCGGTCAGCCGCTGCTCGACGGCCGCGCCCCCGGCCGTCTGCACGGACCCGATCGGGTCGACCGTCAGGTCCGGGAAGGCCCCGGTCCAGGTGCGCAGCAGGGCGGGCAACTCGATCGGGCGCACCGTGACGCCGGGCATGGAGTAGAAGGCGTCGGCCGCGTAGAGGTCCGGCAGCCGGGCCACGTCCCGCCGCAGGAGCATCGCGTACTGCTGCTCGACCAGCCGATCCGCGCCACGCATGAGGACCTCCGTCGCGGATCGCGGCCCGTCCGCGCCCACAGAGGATCCTTACCCGTCGATCGGCCCGCCACACCCCCGCCGACCGGCGACTCAGGTCGTCCCGGCCATCCGGCTGGCCGCCCAGACCCGCATGATGTCCCGGACGGAGATCACCCCGGCCACCTCGCGCCCGTCGAGCACCACCAGGTGCCGGAAGCCGCCCCGGGCCATGGCCGCGGCCGCCTCCTCCACCGTCCACTCCGGCCCGGCGTAGACCACGTCCCAGGTCAGGTGGGCGGCCGTCCGCTCGACGTCGCAGTCCAGGTCGGCGCCGATGGCCTTGAGCACGTCGCGTTCGGTCATGATGCCGACCCCCTCGGAATCCGGGTCGATCACGACGGCCGACCCGACACCGCGGGCCGACATCATCCGGGCCGCCTGGCGGAGCGTGTGCTCCGGGCCGACCACGAGAACCTCGCTGGACATCGCTTCCCGAACCTGCATCACGCATCACCCCTGTGGGACGGTGGCACCCGGTAGGGGACATGGTGCGCCCGAGGGCTGCTCCGGACAAGACCGGGCGTCGCCGGAACACGCCATTGCTCGCTACTGTCGTGGCGTGTCCACCGAGCCTCTGCGCTGCGCCGGCGCGCTGATCGTCGACGACGACGGTCGACTCTTCGTCCAGCGACGGTCTCCCCACCGGCGCATCTTTCCCAACTGCTGGGACATCGTCGGCGGCCACCTGGAACCGGGCGAGGACTGGCTGGACGCGCTGCGCCGGGAGGTGACCGAGGAGACCGGCTGGACGGTGTCGCACGTGCTCGGCCACGTCGGGGAATACCACTACGTCGCCGACGACGGCCTGGCCCGCATCGAGCGCGACTGGCTGGTCCGGGTCGACGGCGACCTGGCCCGGCCGACGCTCGAGGTGGGCAGGCACACCGAGTTCCGGTGGCTCGCCGCCGACGAGCTGGACCTGCTCGACGAGCACCGCGACGTCAACGACGGCCTCATCCGGCGGATCGCGGACGAAGGTTTCGCCGCCCTGCGTTCGATCGGTCTGTGAACGACACCGTCGAGCTGGCGCCGCACCGGTTCGCCGGCCTGGTCGCCCCGGCGGTCGACCGCGCGTTCGTCGCCGGCATCCTCGCCGGCCGCGACGGCGGCGGCGCCGAGCTGAGCCAGCGGTACGGCGGGCCGGCGGCCACCGGCTTCCTGCTGGAGTTCCGCACCCGCCTCGCGGCGCCGGGCGGGACGGTCGACGAGGCCGGCTTCGCGGCGGTCACCCGCTACCGCGACCCGGTCGACTGCCGGAAGGCCCTGGACAAGCAGGTGGCGTACGGGATGATCCACCGCAGCCCGGAGGGCGGGCTCTCCGCCACCGAGCGCGGACTGGCCTTCCTCGCCGAGATCTGGCAGGTGCACGCGGAGGTCACCGAGGAACTCTGGGCGGGGCACGAGGACCGCGTGCTGCGGCTGGTGGAGGCGTTCGGCCGGGTACTCACGTGCGCGCTGGTGCTGGCCGACGAGGAGGGCGCCGAGGCGGGTGCGGCGTTCGCCGCGACGGCGCCGCCGTACGAGCCGGACGGCACCCCGCCCGGCGTGCTGCTGCTGAACCGGCTCGGCACGATGCGCTACCACCGGGCCGACGCGCACGCCGCCGCGTGGACCGCCGCCGGGCACGACGCGGCGAGCGCCGCCGCCCTGCCGCCCGGCCCGGAGCAGCTCGCCATCGAGCTGGAGACCGACCGGCGGGCCGCCGCCCCGTACGCCGTGCTGACCGCCGAGGAGCGGCTCGGGGTGCTGGCGGACCTGGCGGCGCTGCCCGGCTGACCCGGTTGGCCGCAGCGGTGCCGCCACGCGGGGCTATCCTCCAGCGGTGACCGGGAGTCGTACGAGGGAGGACGCCTCAATGATCGGGATGGTGCTCGCAGCCGGGGCGGGGCGTCGGCTGCGCCCGTACACCGACACCCTGCCCAAGGCGTTGGTGCCGGTGGACGGCGACACCACCATCCTGGACATCTCGCTGCGCAACCTGGCCGAGGTGGGGCTCACCGACATCGTGATCGTGGTCGGCTACGCCGCCGACGCGGTCGTCTCCCGCCAGGCGGAGCTGGAGAAGAAGTACGGCGTCACGCTCACCCTCGTGCACAACGACAAGGCCGAGGAGTGGAACAACGCCTACTCCCTGTGGCTGGCCCGGGAGCACTTCGCCCGGGGCGTGCTGCTGGTCAACGGCGACACCGTGCACCCGGTCAGCGTGGAGAAGACCCTGCTGGCCGAGCGCGGCCCCGGCATCCTGCTCGCCGTCGACACCATCAAGCCGCTGGCCGAGGAGGAGATGAAGACCACCTTCGACGCCGCCGGCCAGCTCACCCGGATCACCAAGCTGATGGACCCGGGCGACGCGTACGGGGAGTACATCGGCGCCACGCTGATCGAGCCGCAGGTGGCCGACGCCCTCGCCGACGCGCTGGAGGCGACGTGGCGGCGCGACCCGAACCTCTACTACGAGGACGGCTACCAGGAGTTCGCCGACCGGGGCGGCGAGGTGCGGGCGGCGCCGATCGGCGACGTCTCCTGGGTCGAGGTCGACAACCACGCCGACCTGGCCCGGGCGCGGGAGATCGCGTGCCGCTACTAGCCCGTACGGTCAACACCCCGCTCGTCATCGAGGTCCGGCGGGGTGCGGTGGCCGACCTCGGGCCGCTGCTGGCCGACCGGCGGATCTCGGCCGGCGGGGACGTGGCCGTCGTGGTCGGCCCCGGGCAGGGCGAACGGATCGTCGAGCTGTGCCGGCCGTCGCTCGGCGCGGCCGACGTCTTCACGGTCGTCGGCGGCACCATCGACGCGGCGAACGATCTCGGTGACCGGCTGCGCCGCCGCCACTACGACGCCGTGGTGGGGATCGGCGGCGGCAAGACCATCGACACCGCCAAGTACGCGGCCACCCGCTACGGAATCCCGATGGTGACGGTGGCGACCAGCCTGGCGAACGACGGCATCGCCTCCCCGACCGCCTCGCTCGACCACGAGGGCGGCAAGGGCTCCTACGGGGTGCACATCCCGATCGCGGTCATCGTCGACCTCGACTTCGTGGAGAATGGCCCGGACCGGCAGACCCAGGCCGGCATCGGCGACGCGGTGAGCAACCTGAATGCCTGCGCCGACTGGGAACTGGCCCACGAGGTACGCGGCGAGCCCATCGACGGGCTCGCGGTGACCCTGGCCAGGACGGGCGCCGAGGCGCTGCTCAACCACCCCGGCAAGATCACCGACGACAGCTTCCTCACCACGTTGGCCGAGGCGCTGATCATGGGCGGCATCGCCAGCTCGGTGTGCGGGTCGACGCGCCCCGCGAGCGGCGGGGACCACGAGATCTCGCACGCGATCGACCGGCTCCACCCCGGCACCGCCGCCCACGGGGAGCAGGTGGGGCTCGGCGCCCTCTTCTGCACGTTCCTGCGCGGAGACACCGACCGGTTCGGTCGGCTCGCCCGCTGCCTGCACCGGCACGGTCTCGCCACCACGCCGGCCGACCTGGGCCTGACCGACGAGCAGTTCGTCGATGCCGTGCAGTTCGCGCCCCGGACCCGGCCGGACCGCTACACGATACTCGAACACCTGGCGATGTCGCCTACCGAGACGCGGGAGCGACTGGCAGACTACGCCGGTGCAATCCGCGACCACCTTGGCTGAGCCCCGTCCCACCGTCGCCGACTTCCACCGGGTGAACCGGGGCGGCGGCCTGTTCAGCGAATCGATCAGCCAGTGGCTGGGCGCGGTCTTCGCGCTCGTCGCCCAGCGCCTCGGGCTGCGCCCGACCGCGCTGACCATCGCGAACCTGGTGCTCGGCCTGGCCACCTCGGTCACCGTGGTCGCGCTCGCCGGTCGGGTCGCCGCCGGCGACGTGCCGGCCTGGGCGGTCGGGCTGCTCGCCCTGGTCGGCTGGCAGGTCGCGTACTCCCTGGACTGCGCCGATGGCCAGCTCGCCCGGGTGACCGGGCAGGGCAGCGCGGCCGGCGCCCGGGTCGACGTGCTCGCCGACGTCGCCGCCCAGATCGCCCTGGTGGCCGCGCTGGCGGCGACGGCCGTGGCGCAGGAGCCGTCGACGCCGAGCTGGCTGGTCGCCGTCTTCGCCGGCACCTGGATGGTCAACCTGGTCACCTCGGTGATGCAGGCCGGCCCGAACGCCGCCAGCATGGTCACCTCGACCTCGCTGCCCGTACGCCTCGTGAAGCTGGTCCGCGACTACGGCGCGGTGATCTTCGCCGCCGGCCTGGTGCTGGCCTTCGCCCCCGCCCTTGTCCTCTGGGTGATGGTCGCGTTCACGATCGTCAACGGCGGCTTCCTCCTCGCCAGCATCGCCTTCTCGGCCCGCGCCTCGCTGCGCTGAGCCGCCCCGGCGCGGCGCGGGCCAGCGGCCCGGCGGGGCGGCGGGCCCCCCCCCCCCCCGCCGTGGGGGTGCGTGCGGCCCCTTCCTTGTCGGTTCGGGGGGGGGGGGGGGGGGGGGGGGGGAGGAGGGCGACGATCCCCGCCCGCTGCGGTCTGCCGCCCCGGGGCGGCGCGGGCCTGCGGCCCGGCGGGCCGCTGGCCCGCCGACAGCCCGGCTGCGGACTCCTGACGCCGACTCCCAGCTGCCGGCTTCCTGACTGCCGGCTGCCGGCTCCTCGCTCCTGGCGGGCCGAAGCCCGGCTGCTGACTGCTGGCTCCCGGCTGCCAGCCGCCGCCGCCAACACGGTGACGCTCAGTGACCAAGATGGGCGTGTCCCGGCCGCCCCCCGACCACCCGCCCCGCCCCCTTTGCTCTGCATCCATCCGCGCACCAGCTACCGAGGGTGGCTGGTGCGTCGGCGGCTGCAGAGCAAAGGGTGAGAGGGGGCGACCTGGGGGTTGGCACGCGCGACGACGGAACCGCTGGTCAGCGGCCATCCGGGCCGGAATGGCGGATCCTCGCGCCCGGATGCCGGACGGCATTGACTACTGTGCGTGAGATTGGCGCGCCTCCGCGCGCTTCGTCACGCTGAGTGCCGACGGTGGCGTCCGCTCAGCGGCCGGCCGCAGTTCCGGCACGCATCACGCCGGCGTAGATGTCGACGAGCTGCCTGGTGACGACGTCGGGGTGGAAGGTCCGCTCGTAGCGCAGCCGGGCGGCCGGTGCGATCACCGCGGCTCCGGCGGCGGCCACCGGCAGCGCGGCGGCCAGGGCGGTCGCCTCCGGGGGCACCACCCAGCCCGCCTCGCCCGCCACGATCCCGCCGGGCACGGCAGCCACCGGGGGCACGGCGGACCCAGCAGGCACGGCGGACCCAGGTGGCACGGCAGACACGGGGGGCACGGCGGGCGCCGAGGCCCCGTCGCCCCCGGCCACGGCGCTGGCGACGGCGGCCGGGCCGGTGCCGGCCGCCTCGCGGGGCGCGTCGGCGCCGACGAGGTACGGGATGCCGCCGAGGGCGGTGCCGAGCACCGGGCGGCCGGCGGCGAGCGCCTCGATGATCACGGTGGGCAGCACGTCGTGCCAGGTGGAGGTGGCGAGCACGACCGCGCTCGCCTCCAGCGCGGCGCGCACCCCGGCCCGGTCCAGCGGGCCGAGGTAGGTCACGTCCGACCGCTGCGCGGCCGCCGCCTCGACCAGCGGGCGCAGCTCACCGTCGCCGGCGATGCGCAGCGGGCCGAGCGCGCCGTCCGGGTGCCGCCGCCAGGCGTCCAGCAGCAGGTCCAGGCCCTTCTCCGGGGAGAGCCGCCCGAGGAAGAGGAACCCCTGGCCCGGCGCGGTGGGGGGGCCCGGGTCGGGGATCGCGTTCGGCTTGACCACGATCCGCTCGGCCGGGATGCCGTAGTCGCGCAGGTGGTCGGCGACCGCCGAGGTGAGCGCGACGAACCGGTCCACCGAGCGCCAGGTGCCCCGGTGCACGGCGAGCGTGGTCGCCATCAGGGCGCTCTGCGCCCGGGAGCCCCGGTAGCAGCGGTGCACGATCGCCGGGACCCCCAGGGCCCGGCCCCGGCAGTCCTGGCAGATCACCCCGTCCCGGAAGTAGAGCCCCGAGGAGCAGACCTGACGGTAGTTGTGCACCGTCTGCACCACCGGCACGCCGTGCCGGTGCGCGGTCCGCACGATCCAGGGCGAGATCAGGGGGTACGGGTTGTGCAGGTGCAGCACGTCCGGCCGGTGCTCGGTGATGAGCCGGCTCAGCTCCTCCTGCGCGCGGGGCGCCCAGATCGGCGAGATCGGCAGCAGCGCCTTGGCCGTCTTCGACATCGACGGGATCTCGTCCGAGCTGCGGATGAACGGCAGCACCTCCACCCCGGCCGCGGTGAGCTGGGCGATCTCCGCGTCGACGATCGTGTTCTCACCGGAGGGCTGGGCCTGCCGGTACCGGTTGTGCGCCACCACGATTCTCACGCAGCTTGCCTTTCGTTCGCGACTGCGGGACTCGCAAGCTCATTCCTCGCGCTCACGGGAAAGAAGGCTACCGTTGGTTGGTGCCCGAACTACCGGAGGTTGAGGCGCTCGCGGGGTACCTGCGCGAGCGCGCGGTGGGGCGGCGCGTCGACCGGTTGGAGGTCGCCGCGATCAGCGCCCTGAAGACGTACGACCCGGCGCCGACCGCCGCCGCGGGGCGGACGGTGACGGACGCCCGGCGGCACGGCAAGTTCCTCGACGTGGTGCTCGACGGCGACCTGCACGTGGTGGTCCACCTGGCCCGGGCGGGCTGGCTGCACTACCGGGAGGCGTTCGGGTCCGCCACCCCGCTGCGCCCCGGCAAGGGTCCGGTCGCGCTGCGGGTACGCCTCGACGACGGTTCCGGCTTCGACCTGACCGAGGCCGGAACGCAGAAGAGCCTCGCCGTCTACCTGGTCACCGACCCTCAGGCGGTGCCCGGGGTGGCGCGGCTGGGCCCGGACGCGCTCGCCGCCGACCTGGAAACCTTCGCCGAGCGGATGCGCAGCCGCAAGGGCCAGGTCAAGGGGGTGCTCACCGACCAGACCGTGCTCTCCGGCGTCGGCAACGCGTACTCCGACGAGATCCTGCACGCGGCGAGGCTGTCCCCGTTCGCGCTGACCCACCGGCTGACCGACGACCAGCTGGCGACCCTGCACGCGGCCACGCGGGAGGTGCTCGGCGACGCGGTGCGCCGGTCGGTCGGGCAGAAGGCGGCCGAGCTGAAGGGCGAGAAGCGCTCGGGACTGAAGGTGCACGCCCGCACGGGGCAGCCCTGCCCGGTCTGCGGGGACACCGTCCGCGAGGTCTCGTTCGCCGATTCGAGCCTCCAGTACTGCCCGACGTGCCAGACCGGCGGCAAGCCGCTCGCTGACCGGCGGTTGTCGCGGCTAGTACGGTGAGTGACGACACTGCCGACTACGGAACGGAATCGGCCATCCCGCGCCGAAGGTCTGAGTTGCGGCTCTACCGGGCCCGCCATCCATCGGTATAGTGGCTCGGTCCCCGGCTTCTGAAATGGCGCGGAGCCGGCCAGACGCCCGGCGGCACCACACCGGCGCGTTGTCCCTCGGGTCAGCGTACGGCTTGGCGACCGCGTGGGAGACTGGGACGGTGGGCGACCGGGCCCTCACGGCGAGTGAGCGGCACGTGTCATGCGGGAGGACATGGGTGAGGTGACGACAAGCCTCCAGCGCCCGGTAACCAACGAAGGCCGGAGCAAACTCGTGCGGCACGTCGACAGCTTCGAGATCCAGCCGCCGGCACCGCCGTCCCACAACGGCGTACCCCGGTCCGCGTGGGCTCGGGCCCGCCGTCGCGTGTCCCGCTGGCACCGTCCCTACATCACCCTCCTGCTGCTGCTCGACTTCGCCGCCGCCGCCGTCGCCAGCCTGATCGCCATCGAGACGTTCGACCAGTCGCGGGCGGGCTTCTACAACGCCGAAGAGGACCCGACGTGGTTCCACACAGTGGCGTTCGTGCTCCTGCCTGTCGGCTGGATCGTCAGCCTCTGGGCCAACCGGGCGTACGACCGGCGCTACCTCGGCCTCGGCCCGGACGAGTACAAGCGCGTGATGCGGGCCGGCGTCGCCGTCGCCGCGACGGTGTCCTTCCTCGCCTTCGCCACCAAGACCGACCTGTCCCGGTACACGGTCGGCACCGCCCTGCTCGCGGCGCTGCTGCTGATCCTGCTGAACCGGATTCTCTGCCGCTTCGTGCTGCACGTGGTCCGGCGCAACATCGGCCAGGCCGGCCACCGGATGGTGCTGATCGGCACCCTGCCGGAGTGCCTGGAGGTCTACACCGCAGTCACCCGCAACCCGGCCGCCGGGCTGATGCCGGTCGCCATCCACATCACCGACGGCTACGCGGCGGCCAAGGGCATCGAGACCCCGGTCCCGGTGTACGCGGGCCGCGACGTCCTCGCCCTGGTCCGGGAGGTCGGCGGCGACACGATCGCGGTCTGCGGCTCGGCGAGCGCCGAGCCGGGCGAGTTGCGCCGGCTCGCCTGGCAACTGGAGGGCTCCGGCGTCGACCTGGTCGTCGCCCCGCAGCTGACCGACATCGCCGGCCCCCGGGTGCACATCCGGCCGATCGAGGGCCTGCCGCTGCTGCACGTCGAGGAGCCGACCCTCTCGGGGCCGGCGCTGCTGGCCAAGAACCTGATGGACCGGGTGGCCGCCGGGCTCGGCCTGCTGCTGCTGACCCCGGTCTTCCTGGCCATCGCGATCGCGATCCGGGTCTCCGACCCCGGTCCGGTCTTCTTCCGCCAGCCCCGGGTGGGCCACGAGGGGCGCACCTTCCGGGTCTGGAAGTTCCGCACCATGTACGTGGACGCGGAGGACCGGCTGGCGAGCCTGGTCGACCGGAACGAGACCGACGGCATGCTGTTCAAGATGAAGCAGGATCCCCGGGTCTTCCCGGTGGGCCGCTTCCTGCGGGCCTCCTCGCTGGACGAGCTGCCGCAGTTGATCAACGTGCTGAAGGGCGAGATGTCGCTGGTCGGGCCGCGCCCGCTGCCCGCCGACGACGGCGACTTCCTCGGCGACGTCCGCCGCCGGCTGCTGGTCCGGCCAGGCATGACCGGGCTGTGGCAGGTCTCCGGCCGCTCCGACCTGTCCTGGGACGAGGCGGTCCGGCTCGACCTCTACTACGTCGACAACTGGTCGCTGGCGTACGACCTGAGCATCCTGTGGCGCACCGTCGGGGTGGTGCTCGCCCGCAAGGGCGCGTACTGACCCTTGGCGTGTGGGCCGCAAGGGGCCAGGATCGCTGCGTGGGTGGCAACCTCTCCGGCGTCTTCGGCGTCGTCTCGCTGGTCGCCGCGCTGGGCGCGGCCCTGTTCGCGGTGGTCCGGCTGCGCGGGCGACGGGGCATCGCCACGGCCACCCAGCGGGCCACGTACGAGGTGCTGCACACCGCCGGGCTGGCCGCCGAGCCGCTGCGCGCGGGCCTGAGCGCCGCGAACGCGGCGAAGGCCGTACGCCATCTGCGGGCGCTGGTGGGGGCGGCCGGGCTGGCGCTGACGGACCGGGAGAGCCTGCTCGCCCTGGACGGCCGGGGCGGGCACCACGACGCGCAACTGGTCGCGGCGGCCCGGCGGGCGGTGGCGACGGGCCGCTCGACCGTCCTCGGCGAGCCGGAGCTGCACTGCGACCGGGTGGACTGCCCGGTGCGCGGCGCGGTCGTCGCCCCGCTGACCGGCGCGGACGGGCGCAGGCTCGGGGCGCTGGTCGCGGTCGCCGACGGCCAGCCCGAGCCGGGCCTGGTGCAGGCCACCCTGGAGACGGCGCACTGGGCCGGCAACCAGCTCGCCCTGGCCGAGCTGGACTCCTCGCGGGAGCGGCTGGCCCGCGCCGAGGTACGCGCCCTGCGCGCGCAGATCAGCCCGCACTTCATCTACAACGCGCTGACCGCGATCGGCTCGTTCGTCCGCACCGACCCGGACCGGGCCCGGGAGCTGATCCTGGAGTTCGCCGAGTTCACCCGGTACTCGTTCCGGGCGCACGGCGAGTTCACCACGCTGGCCGAGGAGCTGCGCTCGATCGACCGCTACCTGACCATCGAGCGGGCCCGGTTCGGTGACCGACTCCAGGTGCGTCTCCAGATCGCCCCCGAGGTGCTACCCGTGACGCTGCCCTTCCTCTGCCTGCAACCGCTGGTGGAGAACGCCGTCCGGCACGGGTTGTCCCGCAAGCCGGGCACGGGCATGGTGAGCATCGAGGCCCGGGACGCGGGCACCGAGTGTCACATCACCGTGGAGGACGACGGAGTGGGGATGGATCCGACCACGCTGACCGCCGGCATCGCCGAGCTGGCCGGCGCCGCCGGGGACCCGGGCGACGCTGCGCTGGCCGGCGTCGGAGACGACCCGGGCCAGCACGTCGGGCTCTCCAACGTCGACGAGCGGCTCCGGTCGGTCTTCGGGGACGGCTTCGGCCTAGTCGTCGAGACGGGTCTCGGCTCGGGCACGAAGGTGAGCATGCGGGTGCCGAAGTTCCACCCGGGCGTACGGGCCGGCTCGTGAGCGGCGGGGTGGGCGCGTCCGGGTTCCTGCGGGTGCTGGCGGTCGACGACGAGCCGCCGGCGCTGGACGAGTTGGCGTACCACCTGCGGGCCGATCCCCGGGTGGCCCGGCTGCACACGGCGGGCGACGCGACGGAGGCGCTGCGGGTGCTCCGCGACGGCGACGTGGACGTGGTCTTCCTCGACATCCGGATGCCCGGGCTGGACGGTATGGAGCTGGCCCGGGTGCTGCGCCGCTTCGCCCGGCCGCCGGCGATCGTCTTCGTGACCGCGTACGACGACGGGGCGGTGGACGCGTTCGACCTGGGCGCCACCGACTACGTCCGCAAGCCGGTGCGCGCCGAGCGGCTCGCCGAGTCGCTGCGCCGGGTGATCGGCGCGCGGGTGGTGCCGTCGCACCCGGCGGCGCTGGCCCGGGCGGAGGAGGATCCGACCATCCCCATCGAGCTGGCCGGCACCACCCGGATGCTGCCCCGCTCGGCGGTGCGGTGGGTGGAGGCGCAGGGCGACTACGCCCGGCTGCACACCGCCGACGGCTCGCACCTGGTCCGGGTGTCCCTGGCGACCCTCGCGGAACGCTGGGCGGATGCCGGGTTCGTCCGGATCCACCGGTCGTACCTGGTGCAGCTCAAGCTGATCACCGAGCTGCGGCTGGTCAACTCCGGCTACGTCGTGGTGATCGACTCGGCGGAGCTGCCGGTGAGCCGCCGGCACACCCGCGAGCTGAAGGACAGGCTGGTCCGCGCGGCGAAGCAGGACTGGAACCGCTGATCGATCTGCGCGCCCGGCCCCGTGCCGCCCCGATGCGTGCCGGTTCCGGGGGCGAGGACATCGGCCGCTTGGCGCCTGTCGAGCTGCCCCATGCGTGAGACCAGAGACCGCGGGCGTGAGACCAGAGACCGGGGCGCCTCCTGGTCCCATGGACGGGGCAGCTCGACAGCGTCTGGAGAACCCGGCAGATCGTGCTTGGATTTTCCTCCCGGTCGGGAATACGCGCGCCTCGTCGTACGCTGTACGGTACTCCGTACGACAAATGGAGGCCGCCTTGTTCGACGCCGCGACCGAATTCGACCGCCAGCTCGACCGGCTGGTGGAGCTGGGCTACCCGGCCCTGGCCGAGCTGACCGAGGACGCCTTCCGTGACCTGGTCGCGCCGCTGCGCGCGGCGGCCGTCGCCGGGGCGGCCGACCTGCCCGCCCCGGCCGAGGGACGGGTGCCCTTCCTACTGGTGATCACCCGCGACCTAGTGCCCGTGGAGGAGCGCGTCGCGCTGACCACGCTGGCCGGCAAGCGGAAGCCGGGGATCGTCGACCGGCACTACGCGGAGGGCGACCTGCCGAAGTTCGACCCGATCAAGGAGCTGGAGGTGCCGGCCGGGCCGGCGTACCTGCTCTTCGACGTCGACCGGGGCGAGGAGACGCTGAACCTGGCGCCCGCCGCCGCCATGGAGGTGATCACCGGCCAGGACCGGCTGCCGCTCACCATCGACGAGGGGCTCTCCTTCGTCACCCTGCACCCCGAGGCACTGGCGAAGAACAAGTGCTTCTCGCTGGTCGGCTCCCGCTGCGGCGACAAGCGGGTGCCGGCGATCTGGATCAGCCAGGGCGCGCCGAAGCTCGGCTGGTGCTGGTACGGCAACCCGCACACCTGGCTCGGCTCCGCCTCGGCCCGCCCGGAGCGCGTCGGCCCGGAGTGACGATCGCCGGGACGGCCGGGGAGCTGACGCCCGGCCGTCCCGCGCTCGGTCAGTCCGGGAGAGGGAACCGGGTCCAGGTCGCGCCGTCCGTGGTGAGCTGCACGTGGTCCGCGCCGCCCACCGTCATGTCGTCGCGGCCGTAGAGCCAGGCGTACCCGGGGGCGGCGCCGACCCCGCCGTCGCGCCGGTCGTAGGTGCGGACCGTGGTGAAGTGCCGCCCGGAGTCCCGGCTGGCCCAGAGGCGCGAGGTGTGGGTGGGCACCTCGTTCCCGCCGCCGACGTTGTCCGACTCGGCCACCAGCAGTGCGCCGTCCGAGCCGATGGTCATCGCCAGCCCCTCCGGGGTGTCGGGGAGGTCGGTGCCGACGTCCGCCCAGCTCTTCCCGCCATCGGTGGTCCGCAGCAGTTGGACCGGACCCTCCACCGCCATCGGCGGCGCACCCGGCGGCGGCGGTGGATTGATCAACAGGTACGCCTCCTGTCCACTGACCCCGACCACCCCACGCACGTCCGCTCCCTTGGCCGGCCGCCAGGTGTTCCAGGTGGCGCCCCGGTCCACGCTCCGAGCGACCACCATGACGCCGATGTCACCCGGCCAGTAGGTCACCCAGATGGCTCCGTCCACGCTCGGATAGATGCTGAAGGGCGGATAGGGCGACGGGGGCGTGCCGCCGAGCCGGTAGACCGCCCCCGTCGACGGGTCCACGGCCACCGGTTCCCGGAGCGCGCCACAGCCCATGTCCCACTGACAGAAGACCGGCCGGGCCTTCGCCGGGAAGGCGGACACCGGCACCATCGCCTGCGCGGCGTCCCGCCAGGTGCGGCCGTAGTCGGTGGAAAGCTTCAGCAGGTCCCCGTCGCGGACCAGGTAGGAGCGCTGTCCGAGCACCGAGAACTCCGGGGTGGCGAGCGGCCTTCCCTCGGCGTCCTGGCCGCAGCGGGTGGTGCGGTAGCGGGTCGCCTCGTCGCCGGTCCAACTCCGCCCGCCGTCATCGGTGTGTCTGAACCGCACGGTGGAACATCCCCCGTCGCCCTCCCACACTCCCGCGACGACGCCCGAGCCCGGTCCGGTCAGGAACAACTGCCCGCCCCGGTCCGGCTTCACCGGAGGCTGGTCCGGGCCGGCCCAGTCGACCCCCCGGGTGCCGGCGGCCAGGGGCAGGACCGCCATGCTGGCGAAGGCAACGACGAGGGCCAGCGCCAACCCGACGGTACGCTGCCGGCGGCGGGCCCGGGCGGCCACCCGCAGGTCGTCGAGCGGCGGCTGCCGGACGGCGTCGGCGACGGTTCCGACGTTGAACCCGCTGAACTCACGATCGGACATCGACCCTCCCGGTCTGCATGCTGTCGATGGCGTCGGAGTCGGAGTCGGTGAGCAGCGCCGCCAACGCCTGCCGGCCGCGCGACAGGCGGGACTTGACCGTGCCGGCGGAGACGCCGAGCGTCGCCGCCACCTCGTCCACCGGCAGGTCGACCAGGTAGTGCAGGGCGAGCGCGTGCCGCTGCCCGTCCGGCAGCCCGCGCAGCGCGGCCAGCAGCGCGAGGTGCTCCGGCGCACGGTCGGCGACGGCGGGCGGCGGGCCGATCCGGCGCAGCAGCCCGTCGAGGACCCGCCGCCGCCGGTACCGGCTGCGGGCCACGTTCACCGCGACGCGGCGCAGCCACGCCTCCGGGTTCTCCAGTTGGGCGAAGCGCCGGGGCGCGGCAAGCGCCTTGGTGAACGCCTCCTGGACCGCCTCCTGTGCCTCGTTGAGGTCGCCGGTCACCGCGTAGAGCTGGACCACCAGCCGGCGGAAACAACCGGCGTAGACCTCCGAGATCGGATCATCGTCGGACACCGTCACCTCCCTTCTCCACCTCTCCCACTCGCCGGCGGGGCAGAAGGTTCCGGCGACGGCGGTTTCCACGGAGTTATCCACAGGGGTGACCCGTTCTCCACAGGTTGTCCACAACCCGGTGTGGACGGCTTGCCACGAGCCGGCCGGCGGCGGGCGCGCCGCCCACGGGAGCCCTTGACAATCGCGACGATCGGGCCAGACTGCCGGGGTGGCCGCTGCCGACGATCCCGTCCCGGCGCCCCGGACTCCCCGGCCCGGGAGGCCGGAGCAGACTCCCCGGCCCGGCGTGCCGGAGCTGACCCCGGTCGCCCAGCCCAGGGCGCGGATCGTGCTGGCCGAGGTGTCCCGCCGGGAGGACCGGGCCGAACGCACCCGCGCCGAGCTGGCCCAGCAGACCCGGGTCGGCGACGCGCTCGTCCGGGGGCTGGTCCGCGCCCAGTTCGCGCTGGCCCTGCGGCTCTCCCTGGTGGTGGCGATCGGGCTCGGCGGGCTGCCGTGGCTCTTCGCCGTAGCCCCCGCCGTCGGCCGGGTCACCGTGCTCGGCGTCCACCTGCCCTGGCTGCTGCTCGGGGTGGCGTCGTTCCCGTTCCTGATCGCCGTCGGCTGGGCGTACGTGCGGCTGGCCGAGCGCAACGAGCAGGACTTCACCGACCTGGTCCAGCGGCCGGAGCGCTGAGGTGGGCAACGGCTTCGTCGTCCCGGCGATCGTGGCAGTCACCCTGGTCACCGTCGGCATCGGCTTCTACGGGCTGCGGCTGGCGCGTACCACCTCCGACTTCCTGGTCGCCTCGCGGGCGATCAGCCCGACCTGGAACGCCGCCGCGATCGGCGGGGAGTACCTGTCGGCGGCGAGCTTCCTGGGGGTCGCCGGGCTGATCCTCAAGTACGGCGTCGACGTGCTCTGGTACCCCGTCGGCTTCGCCGCCGGCTACCTGGCCCTGCTGCTCTTCGTGGCCGCGCCGCTGCGCCGCTCCGGCGCGTTCACCCTGCCGGACTTCTGCGAGCTGCGGCTGGGGTCGCGTCGGCTGCGCACCCTGGCCACCGTCTTCGTGATCTTCATCGGCTGGCTCTACCTCGTGCCGCAGCTCCAAGGGGCGGGGCTGACGCTGGCCACGGTGACCGGCTCGCCGTACCCGTTGGGGGCCCTGCTGGTGGCCGTGGTGGTCACCGCGAACGTCGCGCTCGGCGGCATGCGCGCGATCACCTTCGTCCAGGCCTTCCAGTACTGGCTGAAGCTGACCGCACTCGCCGTACCGGCGATCTTCCTGGCGTTGCAGTGGCAGGCCGACGGCCGGCCGGCGGTGACCCCGCCCGACGGGCCGACGTTCCGGACCGCGACCACCGTCGTGGTCGAGCACCGCGCGACCCTCACCCTCCCCGACGGTCGGATCCACGAGGTACGCCCCGGCGACGAGCTCTCCTTCGCCGCCGGCGAACCGGTGCCGGAGGTGTCCGGGGTGGCCACCGACGCGGCCGACTGGCTGCTGCCCAGCGCCGCCGGGGACGACGACCGGGGCCTGTTCGCCACCTACTCGCTGATCCTGGCGACGTTCCTCGGCACCATGGGGCTGCCGCACGTGCTGGTCCGCTTCTACACCAATCCCGACGGCGCTGCCGCCCGCCGCACCACGCTGGTGGTGCTCGCCCTGGTCGGGGCGTTCTACCTGCTGCCCACCATCTACGGGGTGCTCGGCCGGATCTACACCCCGCAGCTGCTGGTGACCGGGCAGACCGACGCGGTGGTGGTGCTGCTGCCCGGCGCCGCGCTCGGCGACGGCACCACCGGCCGGCTGCTCGCCGCGCTGGTCGCGGCCGGCGCGTTCGCCGCCTTCCTCTCCACCTCGTCGGGGCTGCTCACCAGCGTCGCGGGGGTGATCTCGACGGACGTGCTGGGGCGCGGCTCGGTACGCGGCTTCCGGCTCGCCACGGTGATCGCCGGGACCGTGCCGGCGGTGCTCGCGCTCAACCTCGCCGGGCTGGACGTGTCGCAGGTGGTCGGGCTGGCGTTCGCGGTCGCCGCGTCCAGCTTCTGCCCCCTGCTGGTGCTCGGCATCTGGTGGCGGGGCCTGACCGACCTCGGCGCCGCCGCCGGGATCCTCGTCGGCGGTGGCGCCGCGGTCGGGGCCGTCCTGATCACGGTGCTCGGCCCGCCACTGTCCGGCTGGCCGGCCACGCTCACCGCGCAGCCGGCCGCCTGGACGGTGCCGCTCGCCTTCGCCGTGATGGTGGCGGTCTCGGTGGCGACCCGCCGCCGGGCGCCGGCCGACGTCGGGGCCACCATGCTCCGCCTGCACGCCCCGGAGGCGCTGCGGCTGTAGGGCACTGGCCACCCCGGGCGATGACGCGAGTACGCCTCGGGGATGACCGGGGATCATCCTGCGGCCGGACCGACCGCTGGTCGACGCCGGATACGGTCGACGCATGACTGCTGAGCACCCGGCCCTCTCCCTGCGTGGCCTGGCGAAACAGTTCGACGGCAAGGTCGCGGTGGCCGGTGTCGACCTGGACGTCCCGGCCGGCTCCTTCTACGGCCTGCTCGGCCCGAACGGCGCGGGGAAGACCACCACCCTGTCGATGGCGGTGGGCCTGCTCCGGCCGGACGCCGGCGGGGCCCGGGTGCTCGGTCACGACGTCTGGGCCGACCCGGTGGGCGCGAAGCAGCTGCTCGGCGTGATGCCCGACGGCGTACGGCTCTTCGACCGGCTCAGCGGCGCGGAGCTGCTCGCGTACCACGGCCTGCTGCGGGGGATGGACCCGGCGGTGGTCGACCAGCGCGCGGCGGAGCTGCTGGACGTGCTCGCGCTCGGCGACGCCGGCCGGACCCTGGTCGTCGACTACTCGGCGGGCATGAAGAAGAAGATCGGCCTGGCCTGCGCGCTGCTGCACGGGCCCCGGCTGCTGGTGCTGGACGAGCCCTTCGAGGCGGTCGACCCGGTCTCGGCCGCGCTGATCCGGGACATCCTGCACCGGTACGTGACCGGGGGCGGCACCGTCGTCTTCTCCAGCCACGTCATGGAGGTCGTCGAGCGGCTCTGCTCGCACGTGGCGATCCTGGCGGCGGGCACCATCAAGCGGGTCGGCCCCATCGCCGAGGTGCGCGGTGGCCGCTCGCTGGAGCAGGTCTTCGTCGAGGTGGTCGGCGGCCGTACGGCGACCGGCGAGGAGTTGGCGTGGCTGTCGCGGTGAGCGGACCGACCGTCTCCACCCAGCCCGTCCGGCGGGTCTCCGCCCGGCACTTCGTGCGGCTCAAGCTGCGGGTGATGGGCAACAACTTCCGGGGCCAGGGCTGGCGGGTCGCCCTCTTCGTGGGCGGCGCGGTGGCCGGGCTCTGGTTCGCCGGCACCGGCTTCTTCCTCTTCGCCGCGCCCGGCCTGGCCGACGAGGGCCGCTACGCGCTGATGGTCGCCGCCTTCGGCGGCGGCCTGACGGTGCTCGGCTGGCTGCTGCTGCCGCTGGTCTTCTTCGGGGTGGACGAGACGCTGGACCCGGCCCGGTTCGCGCTGCTGCCGCTGCCCCGCCGCACCCTCGTCACCGGGCTGTTCGCCGCCGCCCTCGTCAGCGTCCCCACGATCGCGGTGCTGCTGGCCCTCTGCGGGCTGGTGGTCACCGCCGGGGCGCTGGGTGGCTGGTCGGCCGCCGCGGTCGCCTTCGTCGGGGTGGTCGCCGGGCTGCTGCTCTGCGTCGCGGCGGCCCGGGCGGTGACCAGCGCCTTCGCCACCGCGCTGCGCTCCCGCCGGGTCCGCGACCTGGCCGCCGTGCTGCTCGCCGTGCTCGCCGCGCTGCTCGGTCCGTTGCAGCTCCTGGGCGTCGCCGCCCTCTCCGACGCCGACTGGGACCGGCTCGACGGGGTGGCCGAGGTGGTCGGCTGGACCCCGTTCGGCGCCCCCTGGACGGCCGGCATCGACGTGGCCGAGGGCCGCCTCTGGGCCGCGCCGGTGAAGCTGCTGATCACGGCGGCGACGATCGTCGCGTTGCTCGCCTGGTGGTCCCGTTCCCTCGAGTCCGCGATGGTGGGCGCGGCCAGCGCCGGGCCGGCCCGCGCCCCGCGCGGCGTGACCGGCGGGGCCGTCGCCCAGCTCTTCCCCCGGGTCGTCGGCTGGGCCCGGCGGGACCGGTTCGGCGCCCTCGTCGCCCGGGAGGCCCGCTACTGGTGGCGGGACGCCCGCCGCCGGGCCAACCTGATCACCGTCGCGGTCGTCGGTCTCTTCGTGCCGGTCATGGTCAACCTGGGTGGCTCGGGCTTCAGCTCGGGCTTCACCGTCGACGGCGCGCAGGGGTTCACGGCCAGTCCCGACTCGTCCCCGCTGCTGTCCAGCCTCTCGATGCTCTTCGTCGGGCTGCTCGCCGCCGTCACCGTGGCCAACCAGTTCGGCTTCGACGGCAGCGCGTACGCGGCGAACGTCATCGCGGGCGTCTCCGGCCAGCAGGAGCTGCGCGCCCGGATGGCCGCGTTCTCGATCTACGTCCTGCCGATGCTGGCGGTGATCTCCGTGGTCGTCGCGGTGGTCATCGGCGAACCCGGCTGGATCGGGCTGATGGCGGGCACCCTGCTCGCCACCTACGGCGCGGGGCTGGCGGTGAACGGCTTCGTCTCGGTGCTCGGGGCGTACTCGCTGCCGGAGACGAGCAACCCGTTCGCGCTGAACACCGGCGCCGGGATCGCGAAGAGCTTCCTCACCCTGCTGGCGATGCTCGCCACGGCGGTGGCGGCGGTGCCGATGGTGGTGGCCGCCGGGCTGCTCGGCGACGTCTGGCTCTGGCTGGCCCTGCCGGTCGGGGCGGCGTACGGCGTGGGGGCGGCGCTGCTCGGCGCGTACCTGGCCGGCGACGTGCTGGACCGCCGGATGCCGGAGCTGGTAGCCACGGTGACCCCCCGCCGCTGAGAACGGACCCCGTCACGCCGCAACCTCCTGTACGGGCATGGGGTGTGCTGGTCAGACGTCGCACCGTTCGGGGCGGCGGACCAGCAGGGGAGGCGCCACGGTGGGGGTGCGGCAGCACGACCCCGGCGATGTCCGGGGAGGGGCGTCTCCTACGGCCGCGGGGGTCGTGGGAGACAGCTTCGAGGAGTTCTACGCGGCCAATTTCCAGCCGCTGATGCTCCAGTTGTACGCCTACACGTCCGACGTCGGCCAGGCGCAGGACGCGGTCCAGGAGGCGTTCAGCCGCGCCTGGGCCCGGTGGGACGGGTTGGTCCACTACGAGCGCCCGGCGGCCTGGGTCCGCACGGTCGCGATGAACGTGGTGCGCAACCGTTGGCGCCGACTGCGGGCCGCCCGCGCCCACGCGAGGTTCCGCCGCGAAGAGGTGGTCGAGGGGCCCGGGCCGGACCGGGTCGCGCTCGCCCGCGCCCTCGCCACCCTGCCCGAGACCCAGCGGCGGGCCGTCGTGCTCTTCTACGTTGCCGACCTCAGCATCGCCGAGATCGCCGACCAGGAAAACGTGGCGCCCGGCACGGTGAAGTCCTGGCTGCACAGGGGCCGGGCCGCGCTCGCCGCCCAACTCTCCGACCCGAGGACGGAGGACCACCGTGTCTGACCACGACACTTCACCCGACCTGGACGACGCCTTCGCCGCCTTCCGGTCCGGGGGCCCGCTGGTGGTGCCCGCGGGGGCCTGGGCAGCCCGGAAGGTGGCCCGACGCCGCCGCACGAACCGGCTGGTGGCGACCGGCGTGGTCGCCGCCGTGTTGGTTGCCGTGCCGGTCCTGGCAAACGCCGGCGGCGACCCGGCTCCACCGGTGCCGCCGGCCCAGACCGTGTCCCCGTCGCCTACCGTGCCCACGACCACCGCCCCCGCCACGCCGACGCCGTCGGCCACGTCGCCCTCTGCCGCGCCACCGCCGGACGGTCGGATCCACGAGAAGACCCTCGCCAACGCCACCCTCGATCTGCCGGCCTGGCCCGGGAACCTCGCGGACGAGTGCCCGTCCGGCCGGGTCCGGTTCTCGGACGGCCGTGCGCAGCGTTCGGCGGGCGCGGAACTCCGGGCCAGCATCGTCCAGGTCGTCCACGCCGACCTCGATCGGGACGGGACGCAGGAGACGGCGGCGTTGCTCGACTGCAGCGGCCTGGAAATGGGTGAGGCGCGGGTACTGGCCTTCGACCGGGATCCGGCCGGAGCCATCGTCACCATGGGCGTCGTAATTGGAGAGACCGGCGACATCGGGGGAATCCGCCGGATCCGGGGTGAGGACCGGTCGATCGCGGCGGAGGTGATCGACGGGTCCGGCGACGGCATTCCCGACAGCCTCGCGCAGCGCCAGTGGCGGATCTACTCCCGGTCAGGCGGAAGGTTCGTCCAGACGGGCGGACCGAATGCGTTCCCGCCCAACCCGCGGATCACGGACCTCTCGGTCACCGGCAGCGAGCTCCGGCTCGCGCCCGACGGGGACCGGGCGACCGGCACGTTGCGTCTGACCGTACGGAATGCCGGCCCTCAGCCGGCGGCCGCCCCGCGGGTCCAGGTAGATGTCCCGAAGGGGTTCGAGGTGAGGCCCCTGCCCTCGAGCTGTACGCGGTTCGTCTCCAGCCAGAGCATCAGCTACAGGTGCGAACTGAAGGCTCTGCCCGTGGGCGGCAGGGCCACCTTCGAACTGCCGATCTCGGTCGTACGCTCGCAGGTCGGCACGGGCGTCGTCGGCGAGTACTCGGCCAAGGTGTGGTGGAGCAAGACCGCGGAAGACGTCCCCTATCCCGAACCGGCCGGCGCGACGAAGGACAACTCGACCAGCAGGGACATCGTGGTCACCGGCTGATCCCGGAGAGCGCCCGGCATCCCTCCACCGGTTTGTCGGGCGCCTGCCGGTCGGCGGCACAATGGCCTGATGCCCGTAGTCGAAGCGGTGGTCACCGTGCCGGTCCCATCCGAGCTGGCCTTCGCGGTCTCCCAGACCACCGCGCCCGTGCGCTACCGGTGGGACCCGTTCGTCCGGGAGCAGCACTTCACCGACGGGGCGACCCGGCCCGGCAAGGGGGTGCGGACCTTCACCCGGTCGCGGCACGGCCTGGCGATGGTGAGCGAGTACGTCTCCTGGGCGCCGCCGAGCCACGTCGGGATGAAGATGGTGCGCGGGCCGTGGTTCTTCGAGATGTTCGCCGGCGGCTGGCGGTTCGCGCCCGCCCCGGAGCCCGGCCACGCGATCGCCACCTGGCGGTACAGCTTCCGCTGCCGGCCCGCGTTCCTCCGCCCGGTCGCGGACCGGATCGGGGCCTGGCTGCTCGGCCGCGACATCCGCCGCCGGATCGCCGGGTACGCCGCCGGCTGCACGGACCCGGAGGTGCTGGCCGCCGCCCGCCGCGCCCTCGCCGACGACGACCGGGACGGTCGGGGCGCGGGCTGAGCCGGTCGCCCCGTGTCCCGGCGGCTCGGGCCGTCGCCGCCGTCCGGGGTGCCCGGTCTCAGCGGAGGCGGATGAAGGCGTACAGCTGGCTGCTGCCGCTCGCCGCGGTCACGTTGACCAGTTCCCACCCGTACTGCGAGAGGTACTCGACGGCCGCCAGCAGCTGGGTGACGGGGCTGTCCGCGAACCCGGCTCGGGCGACCAGGGCGAGGTGCCGGTAGGGGTAGCCGCGGAAGTCGACCTCGTTGCGCAGCACGGCGTCGGCGCCGACGGCACGGGCCTGGGCGAGCTGCTGCGGCGTAACGTGAGCCATGTCCGGCACGATAGGACCGGAGGGCCACCCTGTACGCCCGCCGGGCGCGGCCCCGGGGCGGCACAATGTTTCACGTGAATCATGAGCCGGGCGCCGAGATCCACCACACCGACCCGTTCGCCGTGCCCGCCGAGCGCCGCTCCCCCGTACGCCGGTTGCGGGGTCGGCTGGCGTCGCCGGTGACGCTCTGGACGGCGCCCGAGCCGGCGGGCCTGACGGTCTCCTCGACGCTGGTCGCGGAGGGCGAGCCGGACCGGCTGCTCGGCCTGGTCGACCCGGAGGCCGACCTGTGGGCGGCGGTCGAGTCCGCCGGCCGCTTCGCGGTGACCCCGCTGAACCCGTCGCACCGGCAGCTCGCCGACCGGTTCGCGGGCCTCTTCCCCTCTCCCGGCGGCCTGTTCGCCACCGGCGCGTGGACCGACACCCCCTACGGCCCGGTGCCGGCCGACGCCGGCGGCTGGGTGGGATGCCGGCTCGACACCGCCCGCGAGTACGGCTGGGGCCTGCTGGTGGAGGCCACCATCGAGGCCGTCGAGCTGACCGGCGAGACGGACCCGCTGCTGCACTACCGGGGCCGGTACCGCGAGCTGACCTGACGCCCACCGACCGGCCACGTCGCCCCGGTAACCGCCCGGCCGACGCCGCGACCGGCGGCCGTTCGGCCGGCAAGGGCCACGACGGGCGACCGCTCAACGGAGTGAGCTGGGTCACTCGGCGCAGCCACCGCGCCGTTCGGCGCAGCCACCGACCGGCGTCGATCTCGCCCTTCCCGGGCGGGGAGCGCGCTTTCTACCGTGCGCGAAACTCCCCACGCCTGTGAAGGTGGTGATCCACAAATGTCCACGGACACACCCGCGTCCACGCCGGCGGCCCCGGCGGCGGACCGGTACCTCGCCGTACAACGGTCGGACGAGTTCGCCGGGTTGCGGCGCACGCTGCGCGGCTTCATCTTCCCGATGACCGTCGCGTTCTTCCTGTGGTACGCGCTCTACGTAATCCTGTCCGCGTACGCGCGGGACTTCATGGGCACGAAGCTCTTCGGCAGCAACATCAACGTCGCCCTCGTCTTCGGCCTGCTCCAGTTCGTCTCCACGTTCCTCATCGCCTGGCTCTACTCGCGGTTCGCCGCCCGGAAGATCGACCCGGTCGCCGACCGGATCCGCGCCGAGATGGGGGAGGTGGGCCATGAACACGGTCCTCGCGGCTGAGGCGGGCGACACCACCGCCCGCAACCTCACCATCGCCCTGTTCCTGGTCTTCGTGGCGGTGACCCTGGTCATCACCATCTGGGCCAGCCGGCAGACCAAGACGGCCACCGACTTCTACGCCGGCGGGCGCTCCTTCTCCGGGTTCCAGAACGGCATGGCGATCGGCGGCGACTACATGTCGGCCGCGTCGTTCCTCGGCATCGCCGGCATGATCGCCCTGTACGGCTACGACGGCTTCCTCTACTCCATCGGCTTCCTGGTCGCCTGGCTGGTCGCGCTGCTGCTCGTCGCCGAACTGCTGCGCAACTCCGGCCGCTACACGATGGCCGACGTGCTGGCCTTCCGGATGCGCCAGCGCCCGGTGCGGACCGCCGCGGCCGTCTCCACCATCACCGTGTCGATCTTCTACCTGCTGGCGCAGATGGTCGGCGCGGGCGCGCTGGTCGCGCTGCTGCTCGGCATCAAGCCTGGCACCACGTTCCTCGGCATGGACGCCGACACCGCGAAGGTCGCCACCATCATCATGGTGGGCGCCCTGATGATCATCTACGTCACGGTGGGCGGCATGAAGGGCACCACCTACGTGCAGATCGTCAAGGCGTTCCTGCTGATGGGTGGCGCGCTGGTGATGACCCTGCTGGTGCTGGCGCACTACAAGTTCAACCTCTCCGCCCTGCTCGGCGACGCCGCGGCGGCATCGGGCAAGGGAGAGAGCTTCCTCAAGCCGGGCGGGCGGTACGGCGTGGAGGTGGCCGGCAACCCGACGCAGACCTTCTACAACAAGATGGACCTGTTGTCGCTCGGCATCGCGCTGGTGCTCGGCACCGCCGGCCTGCCGCACATCCTGATCCGCTTCTACACCGTCCCGACGGCGAAGGCGGCCCGCAAGAGCGTGCTCTGGGCGATCGGCATCATCGGCACCTTCTACCTGCTCACCCTGGCCCTGGGCTTCGGCGCGGCGGCGCTGGTCGGCAGCGAGGCGATCACCGCGCAGGACAAGGCCGGCAACACGGCCGCGCCGCAGCTCGCCGAGGCGCTCGGCATCGACTTCCTCGGCGGCGACCTGGGCGGGGCCACCCTGCTCGCGATCATCGCGGCGGTCGCCTTCGCCACGATCCTGGCCGTGGTGGCCGGCCTGACCCTGGCCTCCTCGTCCAGCCTGGCGCACGACTTCTACGCCAACGTCATCAAGAACGGGAGTGCGTCCGAGCGGCAGGAGGTCCGGGTCGCCCGGGTCTCCGCCCTGGTGATCGGCGCGATCTCGATCGTGCTGTCGATCTTCGCGCAGAACCTGAACGTGGCCTTCCTGGTGGCGCTGGCCTTCGCGGTGGCCGCCTCGGGCAACCTGCCGGCGATCCTCTACAGCCTGTTCTGGCGGCGGTTCAACACCTCGGGTGCGGTGTGGGCCATCTACGGCGGCCTGCTCTCCGCCGTCCTGCTGGTGTTCTTCTCGCCCGTGGTCTCCGGCGCGCCCACCTCGATGTTCCCCGAGCAGGACTGGCAGTGGTTCCCGCTGTCCAACCCGGGCATCCTGTCGATCCCGTTCGGCTTCCTGTGCGGGTGGATCGGCACCGTGATCTCCAAGGAGCACGACGAGGAAAAGTACGCGGAGCTGGAGGTGCGTGCCGTCACCGGCGCCGGCGCCCACTGACGGATGTGCGGGCCCTCTGTCGTCGCCGGGCGGCGACAGAGGGCCCTCCCTTGCGAGGGGGCGGCCCGGGGCAGTGGGTAGGCTGACCGGCATGAACGCTGTTGCCCGCTTCGGACCCGGTCACCGCATCCTCGTCACGGGCGGCGCCGGCTTCGTACCGTCGCACCTGGTGGACGCCCTGATCGCCCGCGGCTGCACGGTGGTCGCGCTCGACAACTTCGTCACCGGGTCGAAGGAGAACGTCGCCCACCTGCTGGACGAGCCGAACTTCACCCTGGTCGAGGCCGACATCTCCGACGGCCTGCCGACCGGCCACCCGGCGCTGGCCGAGCGGTTCGACGCCATCCTGCACATGGCCTCGCCGGCGAGCCCGACCGACTTCGAGAAGCTGCCGGTGGAGATCCTCCGCGTCGGCTCGGTGGGCACCCTGCACCTGCTGGAGCGCGCGGTCGCGGACGGCGCCCGCTTCCTGATGGCCTCCACCTCCGAGGCGTACGGGGACCCGAAGGAGCACCCGCAGCGCGAGTCGTACTGGGGCAACGTCAACCCGATCGGCATCCGCAGCGTCTACGACGAGGCGAAGCGCTTCTCCGAGGCGGCCACCATGGCCTACCACCGCAGCCGGGGGCTGGACACGGCCATCGTCCGGATCTTCAACACGTACGGCCCGCGGATGCGCCCGGACGACGGCCGGGCCATTCCGACCTTCATCTCCCAGGCGCTGCGCGGCGAGCCGATCACCGTGCACGGCACCGGCAACCAGACCCGTTCGATCTGCTACGTGTCCGACCTGGTGCACGGCATCCTGCTGCTGCTCGACTCCCGCGAGACGGGGCCGATCAACTGCGGCACCGAGCACGAGATGACGATGCGGCAACTGGCCGAGACGATCGTGTCGCTCAGCGGCAGCAGCTCCGAGGTGACGTACATCACCCGAAGCGCCGACGACCCGGAGATGCGCCGCCCGGATCTGACCCTCGCCCGCGAGCTGCTCGGATACGAGCCGACCGTGGCGCCCGAGGACGGCCTCCGACGCACCATCGAGTACTTCCGCGAGCGGATGGTCTGACGACCGCGCCCGCCGCCGGCGCACACGTCGGCGGCGCTTCAGGGCGATGGTGGCCGCACCTACGTACCCTGAGTTACATGTCAGCGACCACGCCCGCCGGAGTTCCACTCCCGCACCTGCACCGCCGCGCCGGGCGCGCCTCGGTGCCCGGCTCCGGCCGGGACGCCGGACGCACCCGGCCGGCCGAGGCCCGCTGGTCCCCGTCGCCGGACGAGCCACCGGCCGGCGGCCCGGGCGGTCCCGCCGGACCGGATGGACCGGGTGGACCCGACCGACCGGGCCGGCGCGGCGTACGCCCCCGGTGGGGCCGGATCGCCCTGGTGGCCGGCGTGGCCGTGCTGGTGCTCGCGCTGCTCGGCGGGGCGGGCGCCTGGTTCTACGCCCGCGGCCTCAACGACGACCTGGCCCGCACCGACCCGTTCTCCGAGATCACGGGGGGCCGCCCGGCGAAGGCCGTGGACGGCGCGCTGAACATCCTGCTGGTCGGCAGCGACTCCCGGGACCCGGACGCCCCGGTGGACAAGTCCAGCAAGTGGCGGGCCGACACCATCATCGTGATGCACATCCCGTCCGACCACCAGAAGGCCTACCTGGTCTCCATCCCCCGCGACCTCTACGTGCCGATCCCGGAGGGCGCCAACGCGGACTGCGGCACCGGGCAGCGGGGAAAGATCAACGCTGCCTTCGCCTTCGGCGGGCTGCCGCTGGCCGTCCGGACGGTGGAGTGCTTCACCGACGTGCGGCTCGACCACGTGATGGCGATCGACTTCGCCGGCTTCAAGCAGGTCACCGACGCCCTCGGCGGCGTCGACCTGAAGGTCGAGCGGACCATCACCTCGATCCACAAGCCGTACCGGACGTTCACCAAGGGCACCAACCACATGGACGGCGCCGAGGCGCTGGACTGGATCCGGCAGCGCAAGCAGTTCCCGGACGGCGACTTCGCCCGGATGCGGCACCAGCAGGACTTCCTCCGCGCCCTGATGGACAAGGCGGCGAGCACGGGCACGCTGACCAATCCGAAGAAGATGAACGACTTCCTCAAGTCGGTCACCGCCGCGGTCACCGTCGACGAGGGTTTCTCGCTGGTCGACATGGCGGTCCAGTTCCGCAACCTGCGCGGCGAGAACCTCACCTTCGTGACCAGCCCGCACGTCGGCAGCCAGACCATCGACGGGGAGTCGGTGGTGGTGTCGGACAAGGAGAAGGCGCTGGCCATGTACAAGGCCATGTCGGCCGACACCATGACGGCCTGGGTCGAGGCCAACCAGAAGAAGGACGACACCGGAAACTGACCGGCCGCCGCCGGCCGGCCCTTCCGTGATCGACGAAGGTCATCACGATTCGGAGGGCCGGCCGGCCGCTTCCTGTGAGCCAACCGCCGAGCGGCCGTATCGATCTGCCCGTTCGGTCAGTTTCCCTGGATGACGGCCCCGCGAACGGTATTTGGCGGCCGGACGACCTCGCCAGGACGGGAAAGCGTCCGTAAAGTGATCCCGCCCCCTGACAAACGCGAGCTGGAGCACGCATGCCGGTTCAGACCAGCCGTCGCCCTCCGGCGCTGGAGTCCCCCCGTGGCCCGGTCCGGGCCTCCACGAGCATTCCCAAGCAGCCCGTCGAGGGCGGTAGGCCCGGTGGCGGATCCGCGAAGAAGCGGGCACGCCGCAAGGACCCGCTCTGGGCCCGACTCACCCTGATCTTCGGCGCCGTGCTGATGGTGGCCAGCGGTGCGGCCATCGTCGGCAGCAAGGCGCTGATCAGCAGCGCCACCGGCAACATCGCCCAGCGCAACCTGCTCGGCGACGCGGGCAAGACCGACGCCGAGGGTGGCGCCAGCCTGGACGGCCCGATCGACATGCTGCTGCTCGGTGTGGACGCCCGGGAGCGGTGGGCCGCCGACGACGTGCGGGCGGACAGCATCATCGTGCTGCACATCCCGGCGACGCACGACCAGGCGTACCTGATCTCGATCCCCCGGGACACCGAGGCTCAGATCCCGGCCTTCGAGAAGAGCGGCTACGCGGGCGGCACCGACAAGATCAACGCGGCGTTCCAGGCCGGCGCCCGCAACGGCGGCGGCTGGGAGGGCGGCGCCCAGCTGATGGCGCAGACGATCAAGAAGATGACCGGGATCAGCTTCGACGGCGCGGCGATCATCAACTTCGGCGGATTCAAGAACGTCATCGAGGCCCTCGGCACGGTCCGCATCTGCGTCAAGCAGGAGGTCGAGTCGATCCACATGTCGTACGTCGACGGCAAGCCGATGTGGAACGCGGACGCCAAGAAGACCGGCAAGCGGATGACGCCCGTGGTGCACAAGAAGGGCTGCCGCGAGATGGAGGGCTGGGCTGCGCTGGACTACTCCCGGCAGCGCAAGAGCCTCAAGAACGGCGACTACGACCGGCAGCAGAACCAGCAGCAGCTGATCAAGGCGATGGCGAAGAAGGCCACCCAGGACGGGACGCTGACCAACCCGATCAAGCTGAACAAGCTGATCGAGGCGGCCGGCAAGGCGTTCATCCTGGACACCGCCGGCGTCCCGGTCGTCGACTTCGTCTTCACCATGCGCGGGGTGACCGGCAACGACCTGGTGATGCTGAAGACGAACGGCGGCACCTTCCACAGCGACGGCAGCCGCGAGACGCTCAGCGCCCAGACGCTGGACATGTTCCGCGCGGTGAAACAGGACAAGCTGGCCGAATTCGTCTTCGCCAACCCCGAGGTGGTCTCCAGCCGCGAGTAGCGCCGACGTTGCCCGGCCGCCCGGGCAATGTCGGCGAAGCGGCCCGGACCGCCGGGACCGACTCGTAGCCTGACGTGAGAAGGATTCACGTACGGCTCGCGGGGAGGCGTCACGTCCAGATCGACGGGCGACGGTCGGGGCCGGCCCGGGGCCGACGCCCGGGCCGCCCGGCCGCGCCGCGTCCGCTGGCCCCGGCTGCTGCTCGGCCTGGGCCTGGCCCTGGTGCTGCTGGCCGCGCTCGCCGTGGTGGGCCTCCGATCGCTGAGCGACCGGTACGAGCGCAGCGTCGTGCGGGAGCAACTGCTCGACCCCACCGCCCGCCGGAAGCGCACCGACCCGGACGGGCCGCTGAACTACCTGCTGGTGGGGACCGACCGGTGGCAGAGCAGCAGCGCGGCGGGCCGCCGGTCGGACACCATCCTCATCGTGCACGTCCCCGCCGGCGGACGTGAGGCGTACCTGGTCTCCGTGCCCCGGGACCTGCTCGTCGCCATCCCCGCTGGCAACGGCTACGGCGGCGGTCAGGACAAGATCAACGCGGCGTACGAGCACGGCGGCGGCGGACAGCCGGGCACCCGGCTGCTCTCGGCCACCCTGTCCCGGTTGACCGGCATCCGCTTCGACGGCGCGGCCCTGATCGACTTCTCCGGCTTCCGCAAGGTCATCGACCTGCTCGGCGGCGTACGCATGTGCGTGGACACCGAGGTCCGCTCGATCCACACCGACCGCGTCTTCCAGCCCGGTTGTCAGCAGATGGACGGCGGCGAGGCGCTGGACTACGTCCGCCAGCGCTACGACCTGCCGGGCGGCGACTACGACCGGCAGACCCACCAGCAGCAACTGCTCCGGGCCGTGCTGGAGCGCACGAGCGAGACGTCGCTGCGGACCAACCCGGTCAAGCTGGACCAGGTGATCCGCGCCGTGGGCGGCTCGTTGACCGTGGACACCAACGGCGTACCGCTGGAGGACCTCGTCCTCGCGCTGCGCGACCTGCCGGCCGACGCGCTGCGCGGCGTGCAGGTCCCCTCCCACCCCCAGACCATCGACCAGGTGTCGTACGTGGTCCTCGACAACGGCGGGAGCGGCCTGTTCGAGGCGGTACGCGGCACCCGCGTGCCGGACTGGGCGCGGGCCAACCCGCACTGGGTCACCCGACTGTGACGCCGGGGACCGGCCCGGCACCGGCCGCCCGGGCGAGGATCTAGGCTTGGCCCGTGTTCGGATCCCAGGTTCCCACCGTGACCGTGACCGAGATCGCCGACGACGCGTACCTGCTCGACGTCCGGGAGGACGACGAGTGGAACGCCGGCCACGCCCCCGGCGCGCACCACCTGCCGATGACGGAGCTGCCGGCCCGGATCGCCGAGGTGCCGGCCGACCGCGACGTCGCCGTCATCTGCCGCTCCGGCGGGCGCTCCGCACAGGTCGTCACCTACCTGATGCGCAACGGCTGGGACCAGGTGCGCAACGTCCAGGGCGGGATGGGCGAGTGGGCCGCCGCCGGGCGACCGGTCGTCGGTGCGGACGGGCAGCCGGGCCGGGTCCTCTAGGACGGGCGGAATGGGCGACCCCCTCGTCTTCGCGCACCGCGGCTCCTCCCACGACCTGCCCGAGCACACCCTCGCGGCCTACCTGCGGGCCCTCGACGAGGGCGCGGACGGGCTGGAGTGCGACGTCCGGCTGACCCGGGACGGGCACCTGGTCTGCGTGCACGACCGCCGGCTCGACCGGACCAGCAACGGCCACGGGCTGGTCAGCGCCCGCACCCTCGCGGAGCTGGACGCGCTGGACTTCGGCTCCTGGCACCCCGGCTGCGTACCCGCCGACGGGGACGAGGTGCTGGACGAGTCGCACACCCGGCTGCTCACCCTGGAGCGGCTGCTGGACGCGGTGCTGGCCGCGGGCAGGCCGGTGCGGCTGCTGGTGGAGACCAAGCACCCCTCCCGCTACGGCGGGAACGTCGAGCGCCGGCTCGTCGCGCTGCTGCGCCGGTACGGCCTGGCCGAGCCCGGACCGGACGATCCGGTCCGCGTCACGGTCATGTCGTTCTCCCCGCTGGCCGTACGCCGGCTCCGGGAACTGGCCCCCGCGCTGCCCACGGTGCTGCTGCTGGAGGTACTGCCGCGCTGGCTGCCGCTGGGGCGGCTGCCGTTCGGCACCCGGATCGCCGGCCCCGGCGTCGCCCTGGTGCGGGCCCGCCCGCAGCTGGTGCCCGCGCTGCGGGCGGCGGGTAACCAGGTCTACGTGTGGACCGTCAACGAGCCGGCCGACCTGGACCTCGTCCTGGCCGCCGGGGTGGACGGCGTCATCACCGACCGGCCGGCGCACGCGCTGGCCCGCCTGGGCCGCTGACCGGGGTGGCGCCGACCGGAGACCCGGGCGGGCAGGGGTGTCCCGGAACCGGCCGGCGGGGCACACTCGGAGCATGCCGGAGCGCACCGACCTCTCCGCTCTCATCGCCGGCCAGACCACGGTGGTCGAAATGATCAACTCCGGCGGCGCCGGCCTCCCGGTGCTCACCCACCTGCTCCGCGTGGCCCGCTCGGCGCTCGGCGCGGCGGGCGTGGCGTTCGTCGAGTTCGCGCCGACCGGCGGCCGGGTGATCGCCGCCACCGGCGCCGCCGAGTGGGCCGTCGGCCATCCCGTGCCGGCCGACGACCCCGCCACCGTCTGCCTGCTCTCCGGCGCCCGCGTGCGCCGGGTCCGCACGGACGAGCTCACCGGCAGGCTCTCCGCCGAACTTGCCGAGCGGGGCCTGCTCCGGATGGTGGTCGCCCGCGCGGAGATCGGCGGGCTGACGGTCGGCAGTCTGCACGTGCTCTATCCGGACGGGAACGACCCGCTGGACGCCGAGCAGCACGCCGTCGTGGGCTACGTGGCCGCCTGCATCGCCCACCTGTACGGCGACCAGACCGGGCTGCCGGTGCACGGCGACGGACCGGTGGTGGCCGCGCTGGCGGACGGGCTGGCCGTGGTCGACCGGGACGGTCACGTCCGGCTCTGGAACCCGGCCGCCGCCCGGGTCACCGGCCGTTCCACGGCCCAGGCGCTCCACCAGCCGCTGCCCTTCCCGCTGCCCCCGTTTGGGCGGGTGCTCGACCACCGGCTGCCGGACGGCCGCTGGCTCAAGATCACCTCCGGCGAGCTGCCCGGTCCCGGCGCCCTGCGGGTGGTCACCTTCCGGGACATCACCGACCAGCAGCGCCGCGACCACGACCGGGATCTCTTCGTCGCGGTCACCAGCCACGAGCTGCGTACGCCGGTGACCGTGATCAAGGGCTACGCGGACACGCTCACCGACCACTGGGAGTCGCTGACCGAGACCGATCGGCGGCACGCCGCCCGGGTGATCGGGCAGCGCGCCAACGAGCTGGCCCGGCTGGTGGACCGGCTGCTCTCCTCCGCCGCCGAGGCGGGACCGGGCGACGACCCGCCCGCCCCGTACGACCTCGGTGACGCGCTGCGCGCGGCGGCGGTCGACCTGCCGGCGGAGCTGCGGCAGCGGCTCGTCCTCCGCCTCCCCGCCGACCTGCCCAAGGCGCTCGGCCACCGGCCGAGCGTGGCCACCATGCTCACCGAGCTGTGCACGAACGCCGGCAAGTACTCCGCGCCGGACTCACCCATCGAGATCACCGCCGGGGCGGACGGGTCGACGGTCTCCTTCCAGGTACGCGACCGGGGCGTCGGCATCCGGCCGGAGCACGCGGAGCGGGCCTTCGACCGGTTCTGGCAGGGCGAGTCGGGCGACCGTCGCCGCTATCCCGGGGCCGGACTCGGTCTCTATCTCGTCCGCCGGATCGTTGAACAGCAGAATGGATGGGTATCCCTACGGCCGAGGGCCGGTGGCGGTACGGTCGCAGAGGTGCGGCTGCCCCGCGGGTGACCGGCGACGGGCAACGGGGGCGTGAAGGGACGAAGGTGTCGACGGGAGCTGCCGATCGGGCATGGTGCGTGGTGGTTCCCCACCACGCCGTCGGGGCACGGCTGGCGCGGCGACGGCTCGCCGAGGAGCTGACCGGCGTCGTACCCCCGCCGCTCCTGGCCGACCTCGTCGCGGTCCTGGCCGAGCTGGTCGGCAACGCGGTCCGGCACGCCGACCCGCTGCCCGGCGGAGTGGTCCGGGTCGCCTGGCGGCTGCGCGACTCGACCCGCGGCCAGCAGGTGCAGCTCCGGGTGACCGACGGCGGCGCCGCGGCGGGCCCCACGATGCGGGTCGCCGACCTCGAAGCCGTCGACGGCCGGGGGCTGCACATCATCTCGGGGCTGGCCGACCGCTGGGGCGTCGAGCGGGACGGCCTGGGCCAGAGCGTGTGGGCCGAGTTCGACCCGGCCGAGGTCACCCGGTCGGACCTCGCCGTCGCCGGCTGACCGACCGCGAGGGCGGGTCCTGCCCCCGCCGGGCGGCCGGGACCTCTAGGCTGTGTCGCCGTGAGCAAGCGTCGAAAGAGCCAGCGGGCCGCCGAAGCCACCCCGAAGCGGGAGAAGGTACGGGACATCTTCGTACCCCGACCGTTCGAGGGGCTGACCGACGAGCCGGAGTGGATCGCCCTGCGGGAACTGGTGCCGGCCGCCTCGGCCCCGCTGCGGCTGGCCCCCGCCCTGGTCGAGGAGTTCGGCGACCGGGAGGTCACCCTCGCCAGCGTGCTGCCGATGGCCGCCCCGGCCATGACCAAGCCGGACGGGCGGGTCCTGATCGGGCTCCAGCGCCACCAGCAGTCCGGTGACGTCTCCCGCGACCTGGCCGAGGCGCTGCTCTGCGCGCTGCGGGCCGAGCCGGGCCGCCCGGTGCCCGTGCCGCCGCTGCCCGGCCCCGGCCCACGGTTGCAGGACGTCCTGGTCGACGGCCCGCTGGAGGTCAGCATGCACGACGGGTTCGAGTTCTGGCTCGACCCGGGAGCCGGCGACGACCCGAACGTGCAGGCGTCCCTGGAGCGGGCGAACGCCGCGATCTACCCGACCGTCCGGCTCGCCGCCGCCCGGGCCGCCTACTGGTGCCAGGTGCCGGAGAAGGCGCACGTGCGCTGGGTGCTGCCGGACGACGAGGACGCCGCGCTGGACGCGCTGGCCCGCCTGAGCGTGGCCGGCACGCTGGTCCTCGGCGAGAACACCCGGTTCGCGGGCATGTTCCGGGCCCACGGCCGGCTGGTGCCGGTCTGGGACCTGCCGGAGGACGTCCCGGCCGCCGACTGGGAGCAGCCGGTCGCCGACTTCGCCAAGCGGTACGCGGAGGCGCTCGCCGACCCCGCCCCGCTCGACGCCGCCGGCCGGCGGGCCCGCCACGGCCTGCTCGGCCGCCAGCTCACCCTGCGCTGAGCCGGTTGCCCCCGCCGCCACCCGGCGGGGGCACCTCGGCGTCCAGCGAGGGCATCTCGGCCTCCGGCGGGGAAATCTCGGGCCTTTGGCGAGGGCATCTCGGCCGCCGGCCGCTTCGCGACGTCCGCAGTGGGCGGCCGGGGCGGTTCCTCCGCGGGGAGGCGTCAGGCAGGGTCCCGGCCCTGCCCGCCCAGCGGCTCCCGGACCAGGGGGCAGGACATGCAGCGTGGCCCGCCCCGGCCCGAGCCCAGCTCCGAGCCGGCGATCTGGATCACCTCGATGCCGGCCCGCTCCAGTTGCGCGTTGGTCTCCGTGTTGCGCTCGTAGCCCACGCAGAGCCGGGGCGCGAGGGCGAGGGTGTTGTTGCCGTCGTCCCACTGCTCGCGTTCCGCGGTGACCGGGTCCAGCCCGGTGTCGATGACCCGGAGCTGGGACAGGTCCATCGCGTCGGCGGCGGCCCGTAGGAACGGCGCCGGGCCGTCCACCCGCGGGTCCTCACCGTCCGCCCCGGCGATGACCGTGTACGCCGAGAGCGTGTGGGCGATGTTCGGATACATCAGCACGGCGTCGACGTCCACCATCGTGCAGACGGTGTCCAGGTGCATGGTCGCCCGCTCCTGGGCGATCGGGACGACGAGGATGGTGTGCGCGAGCCCGGCGGCGAAGACCTGCCGGGCGAGGCGCTCCGCGCCGGCGGGGGTGGTCCGCTCGCCCACCCCGACGGCCAGCACCCCCGGCGCGAGGAGCAGCACGTCGCCGCCCTCCAGATGCTCCAGGCCGGGCTGGTAGACGAGCTCGGTGCCGGCGAAGCGCGGGTGGTGCCGGTAGATGGCGTCGGTCAGCGTGGTCTCCCGCCGCCGCGCCGGCATCGCCAGGCTGGTCACCCCGACCCGGTCGCCGACCCAGAACGAGGAGTCCCGCGTGAACAGCAGGTTGGGCAGCGGGTCGATGACGAAGTCGTGCCGGTCCATCAGGGTGTAGACGAGGCCGCCCGGCCGCTCCCGGCTGACCCGCAGCTCCTCGTGGGCCAGCCCGGCGATGAGCACGTCGGCGAGCGCGACGGGGTCGAGGTACGCGAGGTGGTCGGCGACCCGGGCGCGCAGCGAGTCGCCGAGCCGGGGCGAGCGGAGCACCTCGTCGGTGAGCTCGGCCCGCGCGTCGGCGACGGCGAGCGTCTCGGCCAGGAGGGCGGCGAGGTAGAGCACCTCGACCCCACGCTCACGCAGGGCGGCGGCGAAGGCGTCGTGTTCCTCCTGGGCGCGTCCGACCCACGGGATGGCGTCGAAGAGGAGCGAGTCGTTGTTGCGAGGGGTGAGCCGGGCGAGCTCGGGGCCGGGGCGGTGCAGCAGCACCGTCCCGAGCCGACCGACTTCGCTGTCCACGTAGTGGGTCACCCTCGCAGCGTAGGGCAGGGTTTGGCGGCATCCGATAAAACAGGGGTGGATGAATATGGCATTCATCCGCACTCACTCCGGCGTTCCAACTTGCCGACACGGGGGACTGGCAACGTAGGGTAGTGAGGACATAACTTCGAGGGACCTTTTGCCGGAGGTCGCGATGACTGTCTTTCCCGCTCGTCGAGCCGTACCGTCCGCCCGGGCACTGCCGCCCGCGGCGGTGCCACACCCCCGCGTGGAGTCGCCGGGGGTGCTCGCACCCGTTCGTCCGTCCCCGTTGGAGTGGGCCCGCCGCCGCCGCGCGGAACGGGGCGCCCGGCGGCTGGAGGCGGCCGGGGCACGGGCGCTCGGCCGGCTCGACCATCTCGGGCCCGCGTGGCACGTCATCGAGTGGCCCCGCACGGACGCCTCCGACCTCCTGCTCGACCACGAACGCGACGAACGCGCCGGATTCCTCGCCATCGGGCCGAGCGGGCTCTTCGCGGTCACCATCGCCGACCACGGCCGGGCCCGGGTCCTGGTGGCCGGCGACGTGGTCCAGATCAACGGCAAGCGACCGCCCTACGTGGCCGAGGCCCGCCGCGACGCCAAGCGCGCCAGCAAGGCCCTCTCCGACGCGGTGGGACTGCCGATCCCGGTGACGCCGGTGCTGACCTTCGTCGGCTCCGGCGTCATCAGCGTCTACGGCCTGCCGAAGGACTGCCTGATGGCCACCCACCGCGAGCTGGACCGCCTGCTCGTCGCCGGGGGCAGCCGGATCAGCCCGGCCACGGCCGAGAAGCTCTCCCGGGTCGCGCAGCACCCGGAGACCTGGATGAACGGCGCGTACCGGCCGGCCGCCGACTACCGGTGGTACGAGGGCGGCCGAACGGCCGCTGACAAGCCGGCCAACCGACGGTAACGTCACCGGCGACGCCACGCACCCGGGCGCCGGTCGGCACCCGTCGGTCGCGCCGTTGCCGGCCGCCTGGTCAGGGCACTCCCTCACCCCACCGGCGGCCCGGCGACCACGCGCGGTCGGCGTCACCCGTGACGACCGGCTAGCGTGGACGGACCGTCGGTGTACATAGGAGGCGCGGTGGCCCACGTCGAACTCTCGCTCTCTGACGTGTTCGTGCCGGCGGCGGGAACATCGACAGAGCAGGAGTTCGACAACCTCGTTCGGTGGTCCTCGACCGTCTCCCACGCCGACGAGCCGTGCCTGCTGATCGACGCCGGGACGAGGGTCGTCGCCGTCTCCGCCGCCGGTTGCGAGCTGCTCTGCCTGGGCGAGCCGGAGGACGTGACCGGGCTGCCGCTGCTCGACGGCGGGCTGCGGCTGCTCGACTTCACCGCCAACCGCTGCGAGCTGACCGAGCCCGAGATCGACAAGATCCCGCCGCTGCTGGCCATCTCCTCCGGGCGCCTGGCCCGAGGGCTGCTCCGGGTCCAGGGGGCGTCGGCCGACGCGCCGGACTCGACCGTCGACGCGATCTCCACCCCGGTGTTCACCAGCGGGACCGTCGCCGGTTCCCTCACGTTCTTCTCCCCGGTCTGACCAGCGGCGGGATGTGGCGTTCGCCGCACGCGGCGAATCTGGGGCGGGCCCGCACCGAGGCCGTAAGGTGCCCTCATGCTCGATATCGCTCTGCTGCCGGGGAAGTACGCCGTGTGCCGCTTGGCCGCCGGCTCCGCCCTGCCGCCCGAGTTGTCGGGCGGGCTGAGCGACGGCGACGTCGTCACGGTGAGCTGGACGGCGGACGGGATCTCGCTGATCTGTCCCGCCGACCGGGCGCCCGAGCAGGCCGTCGGCGAGACCGCCTGGCGCTGCCTACGGGTCGGTGAGCCGCTCGACCTGGCCGTCAGCGGCACCCTCGCCGCGCTGGTGGACCCGCTCGCCGCGGCCCGGGTGAGCGTGGTCGCCTTCTCCACCTACGACACCGACTACCTGCTGGTTCCCGCCGTGCGGCTCCGCGAGGCGACCGCCGCGCTGGAGCGTGCCGGCCATCGCGTCCTCGGCTGATCTTCACCCGGCCGCCGGTTCCTCCTAGGATGGGCTCGGCCTCCCGGCCGCAGTGACGCTCCCCGATGTCCCGAGGATCGGCCGTGCCGCCCACCCCCTCGCGCCACGACACCTCCGCCCGACCGCCCGGCCCCGCCGTCGGGCCCGGCGCGGGTCGACCGCGCGCCCGCACCACCCCGCCCAGGCCGGTCGTCGGCGCGGCGCGCCCGGCCCCGCCGTCGTACGCCCGCCGGCTCGCAGCCGTCGTGCTGCTGGCCGCGCTGCCCCTGGCCGGCT
>NZ_JBFABB010000050.1:0-39334 GCF_040640035.1 Micromonospora sp. NPDC023633
CCGTCACCACGACGACCACCCAACGCCGACGCGGGCTCCACTTGGTCACTGGCCACCTCCAGCTCGGCGATTGCCAGCGAGGCTAGCGCGTCGATCTAGAAAAGGTGCAGCGGCAGATGACAAGCCCGCCGCTCAACGACCACTACACACGGCACGAGAAGATCCGGAATATGCGCGGAATGATCACAGACAGCGGCGACTGGCCGGGTGGCGTTTGCGCAGCTAGTGGACACCGGGAGCCGAGGAAGCTCTAGCCCCTTCCTAAACCGCGTGTCCAGGCGAGCGGCCAAGCCGGCGCCTAACCGCAGACCGCATGACCAGGCTCCTCCGACGGGGTTGCTGCACGGCCACGAGAGATCAGCGACCGACGCGGATGCGATCGGCCGCATACAGTTGGCGGGAGCCATCGGCGCGGAAGATCACGATGACCGGGATGCCTTCGCCCATCTCCAGCTCGCGTCGCTCGACGGGTGTAGGCATCCGAGCGGTGGCGGTGTCGCCCTTAAGGAGGGTCACCGTCTCGGTCGGCTCTACGGCGCGGACGAACGTGCCGCGCGGTGGTTCCACGATCACAAGCCCTTCCGACCGGAGTAGCGCTACCGCCTGTCGGACGCTTGTGCGGCTCAGCCCGTACTCCTGAGCCAACCGCAGCTCGCTGGGCAGCGATGCCCCGGGCGCGAGGTCGCCAGACGTGATTCGGTCTCGCAGGAGGTCTGCGAGCTGCCGGAACACGGCACGATCCGCGCTGGGGTCGATCACATTAGTGACGCTATGTGTCCAACAGCTCTACATCTTATTGTATCTACAGTCCTACGTCGTTACGGTGACGTGAGCTGCGGAGTTGCACGATCACCAGTCCCGACGTGCTTCGTGTTGGCCGATACCCGAGGGGAGACCTGGTGCCTCGCGTCTCGTACGAGGAGTACTTGGTAGCCGTCGCGCTCACTCTCGCCAGACGGCACCGGCCGGTCTGGTCATGGCACCGGTGGCGGAAGGTCTGCCGGTGCGGAGGTGAGCTCCCCTGCCGCACCAAGCATCGGATTCCGATCAACAGAGGCCACTGGCCGTCAGACGACGACCGGCCAGGAGCCGTGGCGTCGAAGTGGCGGGCAGCGCGGAAGACGCCGCAATGACGACCCACCTTCCGGTCACACCGGCTTGGGCGTGCAGCGGCTGTGGTGCCGACTGGCCCTGCCAGACCCGCCAACGCGAGCTGCGAGCGGAGTACGACCGCGCGCCCGTGTCGCTCGCCCTCTATCTGGCCGCGCAGCTCGTCGACGCCGCCCAGGACCTGGCCCACGTCCCCGCCGGCCACCTACACCACCGATTCCTCGGCTGGACCCGATGAGCATCCTGCGACCCGGCGACGAGAAGTTCCACTGCAGCGACGGCTCCCACAAGTGGATCCCGCCCGACCCCGACTATGACCAGGAGGTCTGGGACGAGCAGGTCCGCCAGCACAAGGAAGGCCACCTGAGAAACGAGCAGCCCAAGGTCCGCATCCAGCGCCTCGTCTGACGCCAGCAGTACAGCAGCGAAGTACAGCAACCGTGCCAGCCGAACCGGGCCGAGATGCGCGTCAACAGGCCGGATGACCTCGAACGGCACCGGGTCCAGCCCGATCGCCAGCAATCCATAGGTTCAGGGTTCGAGTCCCTGGCGGCCCACTCCTCCGCAGGGTCAGCAGCCCCGACCGGGGTCGCTTTTGCCGTGATCCGGGGCGGTGCAGCGACCCCCGTAGATCTCGACATGGCCGTCCGAGGGCTGCAAGCGGGACAGGTCCAAGGGGCCGCGACCCGACCGGGAGATGACCGCGGCCACGGCTTCGTTGAACCCTTCGGACATGTTATTGATCTCCACGAACTCACCCGACACATGCGTGGCATCCATCCATACGATGCGCTGATCGTCAGGAGGCACGACGGAGGCGTACACGGAGACGCTGGTTACTTCCGCCCAAGGAAGCCCTACGGCCCCGTGAGGGTGCATGATCCAGATTCCCAGGTCATCGACGGACACGCGTTCGGCCATGGAAGCGGACTGTAGCGGCTGTGCCGTCGGAACCGTCGACAGCAACGAGCCCTGGCCAGGGGCCGGATCTGCCCGATCCAGGAAGATCCATCGGCGGCGGCCTGAGCGCAGGGCTCGAGTCCCGGGCGGCCCACCATCCACCCTTACCCGGGCTGCGGATCCGCCGAGAAAGAACACCAGGCACAACCTGGCTTCGCCACCTGAACGGAACTTCTACTAGAGCACCTGGGCGGCGGGTCTCCGGGGCGCCTGGCGGATGGGCATGTCGGCCAGCCAGACGTCGGCCAGGTCGCTGAGGGGAACGTCGAGGGCCTGGCTGAGGCAGACCACGGTGCCGAACGCCGGCGCGGGAAGGCGGCCCGCCTCGATCTTGCGCAGCGTCTCGGGGGAGATGCCGGCCGCCAGGGCCACCTCGACGAGGCTGCGGCCGGCCCGCGCGGCCCGGAGGGCGACTCCGAGGCGCTGGCCCGCTGCGATCTGTTCAGCGGTGAGTGGTTGGCGAACCATGCCAGCAGGATATCCCTCCGCAGCACCGCCGACCTGGCGTGGTATAAAAATACCGCACACGGAGAGGGAGGCAGTCGTGATCGAACTCAAGTCCGCCGAGGAGATCGGCCGGATGGCGGTGGCCGGCCAGTTCGTCGGCGAACTGCTCGCCGAGCTGAGCGGCGTCGCCGCAGTCGGCGTCAACCTGATGGACCTCGAACACCACGCCCGCCGGCGGATCAAGGAACGCGGCGCCGAGTCCTGCTACTGGGACTACGCCCCTTCGTTCGGGCGCGGCCCGTTCCGCAACGTGCTGTGCCTGTCGGTCAACGACGCGGTGCTGCACGGCCTGCCGCACGACTACGTTCTGCGGGACGGTGACCTGCTCAGCATCGACATGGCGCTCGGCATCGACGGCTGGGTCGCCGACTCCGCGCTCTCCGTCATCGTCGGCACCGCCGACCCGGAAGACCTGAAGCTGATCGAGGCCACCGAGGCCGCGCTGGAGGCCGGCATCGCCGCCGCCCAGCCCGGCGGCCGCCTCGGCGACGTCTCCGCCGCCATCGGCGGGGTCGCCCGCTCCTACGGCTACGGCGTCAACGGCGAGTTCGGCGGCCACGGCATCGGCCGCACCATGCACGAGGCCCCGCACGTCGCCAACGACGGCCGCCCCCGCCGCGGCCTGCGACTCGACCCCGGCCTCACCATCGCCATCGAGCCCTGGTTCTGCCGCTCCACCGACAAGATCAGGTTCGACAGCGACGGCTGGACGATCCGCTCCGCCGACGGCTCCCGCACCGCCCACTCCGAACACACGGTCGCCATTACGGCTTCCGGCCCCCAGGTCCTGACCCGCCGCCCCACTCACGGCGCCACCTCGGCCGATCCCACCAGGAAGCCCGCCACAGCCCGCTGACCAACTGCCCGCCGCAAGGCGCGACCCAGGGCGTTTGCGCCCCGCAGTTCAGCGGCCCTGACCGGCCCTGCGGAGCCCGCAGGCAGGGCCGGTACGGCGGCAGCCGCACCTCCGGTCGAGGTGACCGCCTCCTGCCACGCTGACTAGCGGCAGAGCGAGCCGATTAGCTCCGCGAAGTCGGGGAACTCCGCCCGTGCCGCGGTGATGGCCTCGGCGGCCGGCTTGCGATGGGACGGCGCCCAGCGTTCCGCGATCTCCGTGAGGCGAGCGTCCGGGCGGGGATCGTGCATGTGGTGGGGGTACATCGTCGCCTCCAGGGGGCCGAAGCCGCCGGCAAGCAGCCACAGGTAGGCACCCAGGTCCTGGGCTACGACCGCCGTCTCGCCCTCCGACCCGAGGAACACCACCGGTTGCCGCTCAAGAGGCTCGTCACGACGCACCAGCCAGAACGCGGCGAGGCCACCGGTGCCGTCCTGACCGAAGATCCGGAACTCGGCTCCGTCGAGGTCACGGTTGCCCGTCCACGCCTGCAACCAGTCGGCCGTCTCGCGTTCGTCCAGGAAACCCGGGTACGGCTCGAAGTCGACACCGGCCCCGCCCCGGTAGTCGAAGCCGACCTCATGGGCTTCGGACAGCGGAGGCGGCAGGGTACGACGATCATCATCCACGGCAGCACCCTAACGCCGGGGACCGACGCGACCTGCCCAAGGAGCTCACCGACGGCCTCGGCGCACTCGGTCACCGACGCGTCGGCAGCAGGTCGATCCCCGCCTACGTGGGGAGGGTCTTCACGATCGCCGCCGCGAGGGTCGTCGCCTTCTCCTGAGCCATGGCGGTGATTTCGGCAGCGGAACTCAGCTTGCGGGGCCACAACGTGAGCGCCTCGATGCTGATCAGCAGTGACCCGTGCGCGAAGATCAGTCGCGCATCGCCGGGTAGGTACGTCATCCCGGCTTCGCTTCCCGGGTCCACCCGGCCTGCCGTCGCCGTGGTCAGCCTCGCGCTCGTCGAACCGATGGTCACCGTACTCGCGGCCCATCGGGCGCTGGCCTGGCCGATGATGAGGCGGAACTCGCCGCTCGGGCACCTTGCGGTGCGCACCGCGGTCGCGGCCGCACCGGCCGCAGCGGCATCGGGCAGCTTGGCCACCCTGACGTCCAGGACGGTTGTCGGGCGCTGGATGTTGCCGAAGGACGACACGGGGTTGGCCTCGAGGCTGGCGGCCCACACCGCATCGAGCGGCAACCCGCCCCCTTGCGCCCGGTCCGGCTCGGCGATGAGCAGGTCGCAAGGTTCGTATCGCGCCTCGCCGGTCTCGATCTCGCCCTGCCGGATGTCGTCACCCACACCGGCCTGTTCGGCCAGCCCGCGAATGGTCGTCATCAGGGCCTGCGGGTCGTCGGGGAGCGCCGACGGCACGGGGTTCACCGACGGCGGTGGGGGTGGCGGCGGAACGGGCTGTTCCACGCAGCCGGCGAGCCCCGCCACTACCAGCACGCTCGCGATGAACGTTGCACCGCGCGTCCGATCACCCGAACTCATTGGCCCCCGCTTTCGTCAGGGGCGCAGCTTACTGTTTTCCGCGCCCGGCAGTTGTCCGTGTCAACGCACGCCATCCGGGTGCTCGCCGCCCGCTCCACAATTGACGTCCTGAACCTGGACGGCGCCGACCGGATCGAGTCGTGAAGGCGTGGTGACGCAGTTGGGCGTCGCCCAACCACGTCACCACGACCGGCACCGGCACTCACCGACCCAGGGCTCTAGGCCTCAGGGCGTGTACGGCGTGTCCGTGTGGCTGATCTCGACGAGCCGGCTGCCGCTGAGCTGGTAGACGGCCGTACGCCGGACGGCGACCTCCGCCGAGGACGCGTCCTCGGGGCGGGTCAGGTAGACGACCGTCGCCCGACGTGAGCTGATCGAGACCGACTCGACCGGCGTCCGGTCGCCGATGTCGAGCATGGTGACGTAGACCGGCTTGCCGTCGATGTTGCCGTACATCACGACCTGCCAGAACTTGCCGGTCCCACCGCCGTCCATGAGCACCGGGACCAGCGCGTCGGCAGCCTCGTCGCCGGTCAGGTCGCCGATGGCACAGGGCTGTTGCATGTGGACGACGGTGCCGTCCTCCCCCGACCACATGCCGTCGACCAGCGGGATCGGTTCGGCGTAGCCGTTGTACCGCTCGGTCCCGTTACCGAGCGCGGCGGTCTTGAGCTGCTCGCAGGTGAGGGCCCGCAGCGGATCAGGCGCTCCGGGTGTGTCCGGTGCGGCCGACGGTGCCGCGTCGGGGCTCGCTGTCTCGTCGTCCACCACGTTGGTGCTGGCCGTCGGCTGCCCGGCGGCCGCCGGGTCCGGGTCGTCCGCCGGCGCGGTGATGGTGATGCATCCGCTCAGCGCCGCCACCAGGGCCAGAGCCGCGACGGGCAGCAGGGTCCTACGCATTGATCTTCCCTCTCCTCCAGGTGGCCCGGAGCGTAGTGCGCCTCCGCCACGGTCGACCCCGTCCGTGGGTGGCGCTGTCAGCTCCCACCGGAGCGAAGAGGACGGACAACTCCAGGAGCTGGCCCCGGGCCCGGTCAGGAGGGCGGGCCGCCGTGCTGGTCGAGCCGGTCGCGGAGCGTGTCGGCGAACCCCTCGGCCATGGCGAGCTGGTCGCGCAGCGCGCCGACGCGGGCGGTGGCGGCGGCGTGGAACATGCCGAGCCGGTCGAGCAGGGCGGCCCGGTCGGCGCCCTCGGCTGTGTCGAGGGCATCGAGGACGGCGAGCAGATCGCGCATCTCGTCGAGGGTGAAGCCGAGGGGCTTCATCCGTTTGACCACGGCGAGCCGGTCGAGGTCGGGTGCGGTGTAGAGGCGGAAGCCGCCCTCGCTGCGGGCCGAGGGCACGATCAGGCCGACGTCCTCGTAGTGCCGGATGGTGCGGATGCTCAGCCCGACCCGATCGGCGGCCTCGCCGATCTGCATCAGCCGGCCCTCCGTACGGTTGCCGGCGGCCATCAGTGGCCGACGCCGAGCCGGCCGGCGAGGGTGCCGTGGATGTGGGCGCTGGGACGGTTCAGCTCGACGATCTCCACGGTCTTGCCCCGGGCGGCGTACCTGGTGGTGATGGCGTCGAGGGCGGCGACGGAGGAGGCGTCCCAGACGTGGGCGTGCGTCATGTCGATGACCACGCTGTCGGGGTCGTTCGCGTAGTCGAACTGGTGCACGAGGTCGTTGCTGGAGGCGAAGAACAGCTCGCCGCGCACCGAGTAGATCCGGGTCGTCCCGTCGGGGTCGAGGACGCTGGTGACCTCCACCAGGTGGGCGACCCGGCGGGCGAAGATCACCATCGCGGTGAGCACGCCGGCGACGACGCCGACGGCGAGGTTGTGGGTGGCCAGGGTGGTGCCGACGGTGGTCAGCATGACGATCGTCTCGCCGTACGGCATCCGCTTGAGCGTCGCCGGGGCGACGGAGTGCCAGTCGAACGTGGACACCGCGACGATGACCATCACGGCCACCAGGGCGGCCATCGGGATCACCGCGACCACGTCGCCGAGCGCCACCACCAGGATCAGCAGGAAGACGCCGGCCAGGAAGGTCGACAGGCGCGTACGGGCGCCGGACGCCTTCACGTTGATCATCGTCTGGCCGATCATCGCGCAGCCGCCCATGCCCCCGAAGAAGCCGGTGACGATGTTGGCCACGCCCTGCCCCCAGGACTCCCGGGTCTTGCTGGACGGGGTGTCGGTGATGTCGTCGACCAGCTTCGCGGTCATCAGCGACTCCATGAGCCCGACCAGCGCGATCCCCAGGGCGTACGGGGCGATCAGGGTCAGGGTGTCCATGGTCCAGGGGATCTGCGGCAGGCCGAGCGTGGGCAGGCTGTCCGGCAACGCCCCCTCGTCGCCCACGGTCGGCACCGCCGCGTGGGTGGTCACCGTGACCACGGTCAGCACCACGATGGCGACCAGCGGCGCCGGGACGGCCCGGGTGAGCCGGGGCAGCCCCACCATGATCGCCAGCGCGACGGCCACGAACGGGTACACCAGCCACGGCACCCCGAGCAGGTGCGGCACCTGGGCGGCGAAGATCAGGATGGCCAGGGCGTTGACGAAGCCGACCATCACGCTGCGCGGGATGAACCGCATCAGCTTCGCCACCCCGAGCACGGCCAGCAGGATCTGGATCGCGCCGCCGAGGATCACCGCGGCGATCAGGTGGTCCAGGCCGTGCTCCTTCGCCAGCGGCGCCACCACGAGGGCGATCGCGCCGGTGGCGGCGGAGATCATCGCCGGCCGTCCGCCGCAGATCGCGATGGTGACGGCCATGGTGAACGAGGCGAACAGCCCGACGCGCGGGTCGACCCCCGCCAGGATCGAGAAGGAGATCGCCTCCGGGATCAGCGCCAGGGCGACGACGAGGCTGGCGAGGACCTCGGTGCGGAACACCTTCGGCGACAGCCAGGACGGGCGGGACAGGCGTGGGCGGGAGGCCGCGGACAGCACAGACGACATGGAGCCATTTCCACTCGGGGCGCGGGCGCACCGCGCCCGCCCGGCAAAGGGGTGGGTCGGTCGGGGTCGCATCGCGTACGGGCACGGCCACCGACGTCGGCCGGGCGTCGTTGCCCCGTTGCCGCGCACAGGAAACCGCGCGGCACGGCGGCCCAGCGGACCCTACTCTTCCGTGACGGAAGAGTTCGCACCCGCGTGGCGATCCTCACGGCCGACCGGCGACGGCCGGCGACGGCACGTCCCCGTCGAGCACGCCCGGCCGGTCAGGTCGGCCCGGTGCCCGGGGCCGGGATGGCCTTCTCGGCGGCGCGGCTCACCTCTTCCCAGCCCGCCCAGACGTCCATGCGTCGCTTCGAGATGTCGAAGGCGAGGTCGTAGACCATGCTGCCCAGCAGCAGCCGCAGCGGCGGCTCGTCGCTGGCGACCAGCTTCAGCAGCGCCTCGGCGGCCAGCCGGGGCTCGCTGTCGACCGACCCCTCCGCCCACTGCCGCGCCAGTTCCTCCCGCAGCGGGTCGTAGGCGGGGTCCGGGGTGGTCGCCGTGCAGCTGGTGTAGAGGTCGGTCCAGTAGCCGCCCGGCTGGACGATGGTGACCTTGACGCCGAACCGGGCGGCCTCGGCGGCCAGCGCCTCGCTCATGCCCTCCAGCGCGAACTTGCTCGCGCTGTAGAGCCCCGTGCTGGGGAAGCCGCCGAGCGCGCCGATGCTGGAGACCTGCACGACGTGCCCGCCGCCCTGGGCGCGCAGCTGCGGCAGGACGGCCTGGCTGACCCAGAGCGCGCCGAAGAAGTTGAGGTCCAGTTGGGCGCGGGCCTCGGCCTCGGTGAACTCCTCCACCATGCCCATGAAGAGGGCGCCGGCGTTGTTCACGACGACGTCGAGCCGCCCGAAGTGCCGGACCGCGCGGGCGACGACGTCGAAGACCGCCGCGCGGTCCGTGACGTCGAGGCGCAGCGCCAGCAGGCGGCCGGGGTGTCGGGCGGCGAGGTCGTCGAGCGGCGAGACGTCCCGGGCCGCGCCGACGACCCGGTCGCCGACGGCGAGCGCGGCCTCGGTGAAGGCGCGGCCGAGGCCCCGGCTGGCCCCGGTGACGAACCAGACCCGTGGTACGGCGGTGGCTGGGGCTTCCATGGGGACCTCCGTCCTTAACGAGACGGACCGTCTCGTCTTGTTGATGGGAGGGACCCTACCCGACCGCGCCCCGCTGTCAAGACGGACCGTCTCGTCTCACCTCTTGCTAGATTGGGCCCGTGCCCCCGCAGAAGGTCGCCCCCGACTCCAGCCGTCGCAGCGAGACGGCCCGCCGCGCCATCCTCGCCGCCGCCTTCGACCTCGTCGGCGAGCTGGGCTACGCGAAGCTCAGCATCGAGGGCATCGCCGCCGCCGCCGGCGTCGGCAAGCAGACGATCTACCGCTGGTGGCCCTCGAAGGGCGCCCTGCTGTTCGACGCCTTCCTCGCGCTCACGACCGACGGCGGGCAGGACGGCCAGAGCGGCGCCCTGCCCGACACCGGCGACCTGGCCGCCGACCTGAAGCTGGTCCTGCGGGCCATCGTCGACGAGCTGAACGACCCGCGCTACGACCAGCCGATGCGCGCCCTGCACACCGAGATCGTCCACGACCCCGCCCTGGCCGCCGACTACGCGAAGCGGCTGGACGGGCCGATGCGGGAGCTGAAGAAGGAGCGCCTGCGTGCCGCCCGGCGCGCGGGGCAACTGGCCGAGGACGTCGATCTCGACGTGGCCGTCGACCTGCTGTTCGGTCCGGTCCTCAACCGGTGGCTCCAGCGCACCGGCCCCCTGACGCCCGAGTACGCCGACCAGGTGGTGGAGACCGCGCTGCGCGGCCTGCGCCCCCGCCACCCGTAGGCCCACGCCGGACGCGGACCGGTCCCGCGTCACCGGGGGCGACAACACCTGACCCCCGGTCGTCGTTGATCCGGTCGTACCCGCCCCACCTGCCACGACGGTGCGGGCACCGACCGTGGAGGAGGCACGCCGATGACCAGTCAGCGCGAGACCGTGGAGGTCGACCCGGTCCTGTTCCGTGCCGTCTACGACTCGCCCGCCGCGCTGCCCGGCAGGCACCGGTGGACGACCCCGGAGTCGGACGTGCGGCGCATCGAGAAGCTGCTCGGCATGCCGCTGCGCAGCATCGGCGCCCCGCTGTGGGTCAGCGGGGACGAGCCGGACTGCCCGAAGTGCGGCCGGCGGGTGAACTGGTACGACATCGTCTCCTCCGCCCTCTCCGGCGTGCACGACCGGATGATGATCGCGACGGTCATCCTCGGCGACCGCAGGTACGTCAACACCGAGGTCCCGGACGCGATCGCCGGGGTGCGCTGCACCGACTGCCGCACCGCGATCGAGGGGCTGCGCAGCTTCAAGTGCCACAACTGGGCGTACGCCTTCGAGGCACTGGAGACCGTCCGGCAGCGGATGTCCGGCGCGTCAGTCGTCGGCCGTCAGCTCTCGGGCGAACCGCAGCCCGGGGCGCCCGTCGAGTGACACCTCGCCGACCGGCGTGAACCCGGTGCGCCCGAGCACCGCCCGCGAGCCCGCGTTGTCCATGGTGGTCTGGGCGGTCAGCCGACGCAGCCCGTACGCCTGGCGGGCCAGTGCCACGACGCGGCGGACGCCGTCGGTCGCCACCCCGCGCCCGGCGGCCCGCTCGGCCACCCGGTAGCCCAGCTCGGCCTCGCCGTCGGCGACGTCGACCAGGTTGAACCGGCCCAGCACCGTCCCGTCCGGCTCGACCAGGACGTGGAAGTGGCAGCGGCCGGTCTCCTGCTCGGCGAGCAGCCCCGCGTGCCGCGCGGCGAAGTCGGCGAAGTACGCGTCGCCCCGGTCCGGCACCGACCGCGCGAACCACTCCCGGTTCTCCCGCTCGAAGCGCAGCAGCGCGGCGGCGTGGTGGGCGGCGAGCCGCTGGAGATCCGACACCGCGCCACCCTACCCAGGGCGCGCCCGCACTCCTCAGCGTTCGCCGGCGGAGCGGCGGGTGGGGCGGCGGCCGGGCGGGGAGGGCGGCTCCGGGCCCGGGTCGGGCACCGCGGGCATCGGCCGCACCACCGGCGTGGCCCCGGTGACCCAGAGCGGCTCGCCGTGGTGCCACACCTCGATGCCGGCCTCCGGGTCGGCGTCCGGCAGCTCGTAGCGGGCCTCGTCGGAGGTCAGGGTGACCCGCAGCCGGTGGCCGTGCCAGCGCAGGCTGAAGGCGAGCCGGTCGATCGCCGCCGGCAGCCGGGGGTCGAAGGAGAGCACCCCCCGGTCGTCGCGCATCCCGCCGAAGCCCTGCACCAGGGCCAGCCACGCCCCGGCCAGCGACGCCAGGTGCAGCCCGTCGCCGGTCTTGTCGCCCAGGTCCGCCAGGTCCTGGAGCACCGACTCGGCGAACAGGTCGTACGCCAGGTCGAGGTGCCCGACCTCGGCGGCGAGCACGGCCTGCGGGGAGGCCGACAGCGACGAGTCCCGGACGGTCCGCGCCTCGTAGTAGGCGAAGTTGCGGGCCTTCTCGTCGGCCGTGAACTCCCCCGGGCAGCGCTGCATGGCGAGCACCAGGTCGGCCTGCTTGACCACCTGCCTGCGGTACAGCTCCAGGTAGGGGAAGTGCAGCAGCAGCGGGTAGTCGTCGTCGGAGGTGTTCGCGAAGTCCCACTCCGGCTGTTCGGTGAAGCCGGCCGCCTGCTGGTGCACCCCGCGCTTACGGTCGTACGGGACGAAGACCGCGTCGGCCGCGGCCCGCCACGCCGACACCTCGGCCGGCTCGACCCCGAGCCGGGCCGCCGCCTCGGGGTGCCGCTCGGCGGCGTCGGCGGCGCCGCGCAGGTTGCGCCGGGCCATCAGGTTGGTGAAGACGTTGTCGTCGACCAGGGCGCTGTACTCGTCGGGGCCGGTCACGCCGTGCAGGTGGAAGGTGCCGGTGTCGGACCAGTGGCCGAAGCCGTGCCAGAGCCGGGCCGTCTCGACCAGCAGTTCCAGCCCGGGACCGGCGAGGAACTCCTCGTCGCCCGTGGCGGCGACGTAGCGCAGCACCGCGTCGGCGATGTCGGCGTTGAGGTGCAGGCCCGCCGTGCCGGCCGGCCAGTAGCCGGAGCACTCGCGCCCGCCGATGGTCCGCCACGGGAAGGTCGCCCCGGTCAGCCGCAGCTCCGCCGCGCGCTCGCGCGCCTCCGGCAGGTGCGCGTGCCGCCAGCGCAGCGCCGAGCGGGCCAGCGGCGGGTCGAGGTAGGTCAGCACGGGCAGCACGTAGCCCTCGGTGTCCCAGAGCACGTGCCCGTCGTAGCCGTTGCCGGTCAGGCCCTTGGCGGGGATGGTCCGGTCGCCGTCCGCCCGGCCCGCCTGGAGCAGGTGGAACACCGAGAACCGGATGGCCTGCTGGAGTTCGGCGTCGCCGTCGAGCTGCACGTCGGCGGTCTGCCAGGCGACGTCCAGCGCCGCGCGCTGGCTGGCCAGCAGGGCCTCGAAACCCTCCGCGCGGGCCGCGTCGGCCTCCGCGACGACCAGGCGGGCCAGCTCCTGCGGGGGCACGCCGTCCACCGGGGTGCAGTCGTACGCGGCGAACTTGGTCAGCTGGAGCCGCTCGCCGGCGCGCAGCGTCCCGGTGAGGGTGAGGCGTAGCCGGTCCGGGGTGCAGTCGACGCCGGGGGCGAAGCCGTCGGGGGCCCGCACCTCGTGCGCGACGGCGACGGCGACCCGCTGCCCGCTGCGCTCGGTGCGGTGGACGAGGACGCCGTCGTGGCCGTCGGAGTGGCGGTACTCGGCGGTCAGCGGTTCGGTGATCACCGAGGCGGCGCGGGGGTCGTCGGAGCGCTCGGGCACCCGCTCGTTGGCGAGCAGGTCGGCGCAGACCCGCACCTCGACCGGCCCGTCCAACGGCTCGACGGACCACCGGACGGCGGCCACCGCCCGCCGGGGCAGGGAGACCAGCCGGGTGCTGCGGACGCGTACGCCGTGCCCGCCCGGGGAGGTCCACTCGGTGTGCCGCTCGACCACCCCGGCGCGCAGGTCGAGCACCCGTTCGTGGGTGCGCAGGGTGCCGGTGCGCACGTCCAGCGGCTCGCCGTCGACCCAGAGCCGGATCAGGGCCGCGTTCGGCGCGCTGATCACCGTGTCGCTGACCTGCGGGAAGGCGTAACCGTCCTCGGGATAGTCGAGCTCGCGCCGCTCGTGGAAGCCGTTGAGGTAGCTGCCGGGCATGCCGTAGGGCGTGCCCTCGTCCAGGGTGCCGCGCCAGCCGACCCAGCCGTTGCCCAACGCGAAGATCGACTCGGTCTCGGCGAGGCGGTCCATGTCCGCCTCCGTACGCCGGATCCGCCAGGCCTCGTCCTCCCCCGTGGCCTGCCCGGTCGGCGGCCGATCGGCGATGGGGGTGTCGTGCACAGCGCCTCCAAGGAAGTCCGACTTACCAGACCAATCGAAGCAGACCGGGCTGAGAGGTCGCTGAGACGAAGGTCGGGGTCACCACCTGACCAATGCACACTGCGTCCAGCTTCCAGGTGTTCCAGGGTTGTCTGCGAGCTGAACGAGGTATGAACGATGAGTGAGGTGAATCATGGTTGATGCGGACACACCGGACGCTCCGGAGATCAGTGTCGAGTGGTACCAGGACATCGTCGACTTCGCGGCCGATACCCCGCAACCGGTGCAGTGGTTCGCCGAGCACTTCACCGAGGGCGCGATCCTGCTGCTCGGCGCGCTGTGGCTGATCGCGGCCGTGTCCCGGCTCGGGGGCGGGCCGCGCGACCGGGCGTACGCCCTGGTGTCGCCGGCGCCGGTGGTGCTCGCGTACGGGTGCAGCGAGCTGTTGAAGACGGTGGTGGACCAGGAACGCCCCTGCCGGGCGCTCGCCACCGAACTCGCCATCGTCGCCGGCGAGTGCCCGCCGACGGGCGACTGGTCGTTCCCCAGCAACCACTCGACGATCGCGGGCGGCCTGGCGGTGGCGACGCTGCTGCTGTCCCGCCGGGTCGGGCTGGTGGCGCTGCCGCTGGCGGCGCTGGCCGCGTTCTCCCGCGTCTTCGTCGGCGTGCACTACCCCCACGACGTGGTCGTCGGCGTCCTGCTCGGCGCCCTGTTCGCCGCTCTGCTCACGCCGCTGTTCGCCCGCCCCGCCGCCGGGCTGCTGCACCGCCGCGCCCGCGAGGCCGAGCGCCCCGTCCCCGACCCGGCCACCCCGACGTCCCGCCGCTGACCGCCCCGCTCCACGGCGGGTCGCCGTCGGCGGGGCGTGGGCCCCGTCACCGCCTCGGCGGTCCCGGTCGTCCACCGGGCCGGGGACGGCCGCCGCTGACCGCCCGCTCCACGGCGGGTCGCCGTCGGTCGTCCGTCGGGCCGGGGACGGCCGCCGCTGACCCCGGGGACGGGGAGCCCGCCCGGGGTCAGGGAAGGAGGAGGGCGGCGAGGGCGCCGACGACGAGGAACGGTCCGAAGGGGAGGTGGTCGCGCCGGCCGACGCGGCGGGCGGCCAGCAGCGCGACGCCGACCGCCCCGGAGAGCAGCAGGGCGAGCACCAGCCCGGCCACCGGGACGGCCCAGCCGTACCAGCCCAGCAGCGCGCCGACGCCGAGCGCCAGCTTCGCGTCGCCGAGGCCGAAGCCGCGCCGGCCGAGCAGCAGCGTGGTGGCGGCGAAGAAGAACGCCAGCGCGACGCCCGCGGCGGTGGCGCGCAGCCAGGGCGCCGGGCCCGCCCCGGCGAGGGCGGCCAGCCCCAGCAGCAGCCAGGTCCCGCCCGCGGCGGGCCAGGTGAGCCGGTCCGGCAGCCGGTGCACCGCCGCGTCGACGAAGACCAGCGGGATCGCCCAGCCCAGCCACCAGGCCGTGGCGACCAGCACGGTCGCGGGCCGCCCGACCAGCAGCAGCACCCCGACGGCCGCCGCGACGGCGAGTTCCACCGTGCCCGGCGGCGGGCCGACGCGCGCCCCGCACCGCCCGCACCGCGCCGTCGGACCCAGCGCCGGCCAGGGCCGGGCCAGCCCGATCGGGGCGCCGCACGCGTCGCACCCGGTCCGGTTCCCCACCCCCGGCGGTACGGCGTGCCGGAGCACGGCGAGCCGGAGCGCCGGAGCGAGCGCGAGAACGGCCAGCAGCCGCGTGCCGCGCGGGGCGGCCTTCGGTGCGGTCGGCTCCGCCACCGCCGGCGGCCCGGTCAGCGCCACGGTCGCGCCCAGAGGCCGGCACCGGGGGCGACCACGCAGGGTAGTGGAATGAGCGCCTGCCGGTAACGGGTGGAACGGCCCGCACCCCTCCCGCACAAGGTGTGGAATTGCGCGCGGGAATGGCGCTTCCACATTGGCGGGAATCCCACGTCGACGAAATGTCGATGCGCCGACCCGGGGGACGGATCGGACCAGCCGGCACGTCCGGGACACGCACCGACCGCCGCGTCGACTCCGCGCCCACCGGTCGCGCTTCCCACGCCGCCGCCCCGCCGGGCCTCGCCGCCTCTCCCGCCCCCACCAGCAGAAACCACCCGCCGCCACCGCCTGTCATCACTCACAGTGTTCAAGTTAATTGCCCCTGTTGCATCGGCGAGCGTCAGCCTATGCTCGCCCCTTGGGTGTGGTGCAACCCACAACCACGCGACAGGACGACGCGGGACATCGCATTCGTAGAGATCTACAACGGTAAATGTGGCGGCAATTTCGACAGGTCCGGACGGCCCCGTCCGGTCGCGCCGCCGCATGCCCGGAGGCCGGCACGCCGGCCCCGGGTGGCCACCGAGGAGGCACGACGTGCGCGGACGGCGGTTCAGCCGATGGGCAACCTGCCTGCTCGCCATCGCGGCGCTCGGCGCGGCCCCGGCCTGTGGCGCCGAGCCCGGAACCACCCCCCGGGCGGCGACCGCCGGGGACGCGCCCGCCCCCACCCGACAGGCCGCCGACGAACAGGCCGCGAGGAAGGCGGCGCTCGCCGCGTACGCCGGGTATCTCGCCGCCTCCCGAACGGCGAGCGGGCGCGGCGACCCCCACCATCCGGAGCTGTCCCGGTTCCTCGCCGACCCGCTGCTGACCCGGGTCCAGCTGGCCATCCACGAGGCGAAGGAGCACGGCGCGATGCGTACCGGCACGTTGGTCTCCGACCCCACCGTGACCTCGGTGAGCCTGGATTCGAGCCCGCCCACGGTCGAGATCCAGGACTGTCTGGACGCCACCCGCTACCGGCTCGTCTACGCCAGGGACAAGCGGGTCGTGCCCGGCACCGGCGGAACGCGGCACCTGGCGACCGCCACCGCCACCCGCTACCCGGACGGCCGCTGGCTGATCAGCGCCGGCGCCGCCCACGAGGACCTGCCGTGCTGACGGGGGCAGCCCGCCGGTCGCTCGCGGGCGCCGGCCTGGCCCTGCTGCTGGCGCTCGGGGCGGCCGTGCCCGCGATCGCCGCGGGGCGCGCGGACCCCGGCGCGGAGTGCCCGCCGGGGCAGAGCGACTGCAGCGTCTGGGATGACGATCCCGGCACCCCGGGCGATCCCGGCGGGGGTGGGGACGACGGCGGGGGCGGCGACCCCGGCGGTGGGGGCGGCGGCGGCAAGTGCCAGTGGAACGGCCGCACCGTCAAGTGCTACCACGACGTGCTGGGCTGGTTCAACAACGGCGACGGCTGCTACTACAAGCTCGCCACGCCGCAGCCCGAGGCCCCCGAGGGCAAGCAGTGGTACCTGCGCTCCTGCATCGGCGGCAGCCTCGGCACCCAGACCCCGGTCCTGCTCGACGCCCCGCCGCCCGGCTTCGGCGCACCGCCCGATCCGGAGGAACTCGCCCGGCGGGCCCTGGCGAAGATCACCATCGCGACGCCCCGGATCGCGGTCGCCCCCCGCCGCAGCAAGGGCCCCGGCCTGGTCGGGCTGCCGGTCTGGATGTGGGGCAGCAACGGCGACGACCCCACGTACTTCGGGCCGACCCAGCATGCCTCGGAGAGCGAGCGGGGCCTGACCGTGGAGATCACGGCGACGTTCGACCGGATCGTCTGGGACATGGGCAACGGCCAGCAGGTCACCTGCTCCGACGCGGGGACCGCGTACCGGGCCGACGGCCCCCACGCCGGCCGCCGCTCCCCCGACTGCGGCTACCACGGCGGCTACCCGAAGGCCGGCGACTACCGGGTGCGGGCCACGACGTACTGGACGGTGACCTGGAGGGGCGGCGGCCAGAGCGGCGTCATCCCGGTCAACCGGCCCACGGGGACGATCCCGGTCCGAATCAACGAACTACAGGTGGTGGCTCAATGAGTGTGGCGACCCGGAACGGAACTCAGCCGGTGGACGCGCCGGTCGCCCCGCCCAGGGTGGTCCGGCAGCGCCGGATGCGGCCCGGGCTGCTCGGCTTGGCCGTGCTGCTGATCGCCCTCGGCGGCCTGGGGGCGGCGTTCGCGGTCACCTCGGTACGCGCCACCGGCAGCTACCTGGCGGTGGCCCGGCCGGTCGAGGTCGGCCGGCAGGTCAGCGCCGACGACCTGGTCCCGGTGCAGGTGGCCGGCGGTCAGGGGCTCTCCCCGGTGCCCGCCGGCCGGCTCGACGAGGTGGTCGGCAAGCGGGCCGCCGTGTCGCTGACCCCCGGCACGCTGCTGACGATGGCCCAGCTCACCGACGACCCGCTGCTCGGGCCCGGCCAGCAGCAGCTCGCGCTGGGCCTGGGCCCCGCCGAGGTGCCCGCCCGCAAGCTCCACCCCGGCGACAAGGTCCTGCTGGTGAGCACGCCGGACGGTGACGACGACCGCCCGGCTGGCGCCGCCACCCGGTTCGAGGCGACGGTCATCGACACCGTCACCTCCGATGACGACGACGAGGTGGTGGTCTACCTGGCGCTCGCCGTGCGGGACGTGCCGGCCGTCGTCGCGTTGTCCAGCCAGGAACGGATCGCCCTCGTACTGACCGAGGCGGCCTGACGATGGCGATCGTCGCGCTGGTGTCGGCGAAGGGCTCCCCGGGCGTCACCACCACCGCCCTGGCCTGCGCCCTGACCTGGCACCGGCGGCTGGTGCTCGCCGAGTGCGACCCGGCCGGCGGGTCGATCCTCGCCGGCTACCTGGGCGGCGCGCTCGACGGACCCCGGGGCATCGGCGAGCTGGCGGTCGGCGAGTTGCGCGACGGCAACCTGGAGTCGGCGTTCTGGTCGCAGCTGGTCGACCTGGACGCGCCGAAGCGGGAGCGGCTGCTGCTGCCCGGCGTCGTCGACCCCGCCCAGGCCGGCAGCGTCACCCCGCTCTGGCAGCGGTTCGCCGACTTCTTCGGCAGCCTGGAGGGCGGCGACCCGCCGTACGACGTGGTGGTGGACTGCGGGCGGCTGCACGTCGTCGGTCCACCGTGGCCGATCCTGCGCGCCGCCTCGGTGGTGCTGCTGGTCAGCGGCGCCCGGCTCCCCGACCTCTCCGGCACCCGGGCCATGGTCAAGGCGATCGAGCGGGACTTCGCCGAGCACCGGGTGCCGCCGGGCACCCTGCGGCTGCTGCTGGTCGGCGACGGCCACGGCAGCGGCGAGGTCAGCAAGGCACTGCGGCTGCCGGTCATCGCCCGGATGCCGCACGACCCGCGTACGGCCGAGGTGCTCGGCCTCGGCGGCACCGTGCGGGCCGGTCGGCCCCTGATGCGCGCGGCCGGGGCCCTGGAGGTGCTGGTCGGGGCGCTGCTGGAACGCCGGCGCGCCCGGCTGGCCTGGCCCGTGGCGCAGGGGGTGCCGGATGCGGTTTGAACCGGTCTCCGGCGACCCGCGCCGCCAGCCGCCCGGCGCCACCTCCACCGCGCCGCCGCTGGCCCCGCCCAACGGGCGGCACCATCCCGTCCCGCTGCCGGTGCCGGTCACCGCGCCGCGGCCGGAGCCGCCGCCCCGCCCCCGGGTCGACTTCCAGGTGGTCCGCGAGCTGCGTCGGGAGCTCAGCGAGCGGCTCGCCCTGTGGCAGCGCGGCCGGGAGTTCACCGTCGACGAGGAGGACACCGAGCGCGCCCGGCTCGCGGTGACGGTGGTGGCCGAGTACGCCGACGCGGTGCGCCGGGCCGGCACCCCGATGGCGGCCGGCGAGGAGCGGATCCTGCTCGACCAGGTAACCGCCGAGCTGGCCGGGCTCGGCCGCCTCCAGACGCTGCTGGTCGACGACACCATCGAGGAGGTGCACATCCTCGGCTGCGACCAGGTGCGCGTCACCCGGCACGGCGGCGGGGTCGACTGGGTGGAGCCGATCGCCGACAGCGACGACGAGCTGGTGGAGATCCTCCAGGCGGCGGCCCGCCGGGCCGGGGCCACCGAGCGCTCGCTGTCGACCTCGAAGCCCACCCTGGACCTGCAACTGCCCGACGGCAGCCGGCTCGCCGCGGTGTTCCTGGTCAGCCACCGCCCGTACGCGGTGATCCGCAAGCACAACACGCTGGACGTGAGCCTCGACGACCTCGCCGGGGGCCGGGGCGACCTGGACGAGATGATCGACCCGCTGGTGCGCGACTTCCTCCGCGCGTCCATGCGCGCCGGGCTGAACATCATGGTGGCCGGCCTCGCGGGCGCCGGGAAGACCACCGTCATCCGGGCGCTGATGGACGAGATCCCGGCCGACGAGCCGTACGTGCTGCTCGAGGAGAGCCGCGAGCTGCTGCCGGCCCGCCGTCGGCTCAAGCACCGGGCGGTGATGAGCTTCGAGGCCCGGGAGGGGCACGGCGAACGCGGGGCGGACGGCCGCCCGGCCGGCGAGGTGAGCATCGCCGACCTGATCCCGGTCTCCCTGCGGATGGGCGTGCTGCGGATCATCGTCGGCGAGGTCCGGTCCCGGGAGATCGTCCCGATGCTCCAGGCCATGACGACCAGCCGCGGCTCGATGTGCACCATCCACGCGCGTACGCCCGCCGGGGTGAGCGAGCGGATCATCGAGCTGGCGCTCGCGCACGGCCGGGAGATGACCGTCGACCAGGCCCGCCGCATGGCCGGCAACGCGCTGGACCTGATCGTCTACGTCACCGTCGAGGACGAGACCGCGATCGGCGGGCGCAAGCACCGCTTCGTCTCGCACGTCGAGGAGGTCATCGGGGTCGGCGACGGCAACCGGATCACCACCACGCAGGTGTTCGGGCCCGGGCCGGACGGGCGGGCCGTACCCCTGCACCTGCCCGAGCGGGTGCGCGCCCAGCTCCTCCGGGTCGGCTACGACGCCCGGCTGCTCAGCCGGTGGATCGAGGGCGGCACGGGCGCGTGGCGGCGGCCCCGGCACACCCGGCTCGGACGGCGGTGACGTCAGTGCTGGACAACGTCGAACTCGTCGCGGTGGCCTCCGGGGCCGCCTGCGTCGCGGGGCTGCTGCTGGCGGTCGTCGCGCTGGTCGGCACCCGCCGGCCACCCGGCGGGCCCGGCGCGGGCCGGGGCCTGGACCGCCTGTGGAAGGGCTCGGGCGCCACCGCGCGCGAGCAGCGGGCGCACCAGGCCCTGCTGGTGGGCGCCCTGGTCGCGGGTGCGCTGGCCTTCCTGGTCACCGGCCTGCCGGTGGTCGGCCTGCTGGTCGCCGTGGCAGTCCCGGGCACCCCGTGGCTCTTCTCCGTCGGCAGGGCCGAGCAGCGGGCCATCGCCCGCATCGAGGCGGTCGGCGAGTGGACCCGCCGGCTCCGGGACGTCTCCGCCACCGGCCAGGGGCTCCAGCAGACGATCATCGGCACCGTCGCCACCGCGCCCGAGGAGATCCAGGAGGAGGTACGGCTGCTCGCCGCCCGCCTCCAGGCCGGCTGGCTGGCCCGCTCCGCGCTGCTCGCCTTCGCCGACGAGATCGGCGACCCGGTCTGCGACCAGGTGGTGGCCGCGCTGATCCTGCACGTGACCGACCGGGGCGAGCGCCTCGGCGACGTGCTCGGCTCGATCGCCGGGGCGGCGGCGGCCGAGGTGGCCACCCGCCGGGAGATCGAGGCGAAGCGCACCCAGCCGCGCTTCGCGGTCCGCTTCCTCACCGGGATGACCCTGGCCACCGTCGCGTACGGGCTGCTCAACACCGAGTACATCAGCCCGTACGGCACGCCCTTCGGGCAGCTCGTGATGGCGGCGCTCGGCGCGGCCTTCGTCGGCCTGCTGGCCTGGGTGCGATCGATGAGCCAGCCCCGCCGGCCGGCGCGCTTCCTGCCCGCTCCCGCCCCGGAGGAGGTGCTCGCGTGAGCGCGAGGAGTGAGCTTGCGAGCCCCGCAGTCGCGAACGAAAGGTCGGCCCCGTGAGCGCGATGGCCCTCAACTGGCAGCTCGCGGTCGCCGTCTGCGGCGGGGCGGCGGTCGGGCTCGGCGTCTTCCTGGTGGTCCGCGAGCTGGTGCCGGCCACCCCCGCGCTCGGGCCCGCGCTGCGCCGGCTGCACCAGCCGCCGGGCGGCGGGCAGCTCGCCGCGCCCGCGGACCGGCGGCTGGAGTGGCTCACCGGGCTGTCCCGCTGGCTGCGGCCACCGCACCGGCAGCTCGCCCTGATCGACCGGACCCCCGAGCAGTACGCCCTGTCGATGCTGCTCTCCGCGCTGATCGGGCTCGCCGCGCCGACGCTGCTCGGCGCCACCCTGTTCGCCGTCGGCATCCGGCTGCCGGTGGTCGTGCCCGTGCTCGGCAGCCTCGGGCTGGCGCTGCTCTGCGCCCTGATCGCGCACCGGTCGGTGCTGGACCGGGCGGACCGGGCGCGCGACGAGTTCCGCCAGGCGGTCTGCACCTACCTCGACCTGGTCGCCTTGCAGCTCTCCGCCGCGCACGGACCGGTGCAGTCGCTGGAGCGGGCGGCGGCGGTCTGCGACGGCTGGGTCTTCGACCGCATCTCGGAGGCCCTGCGGATCGCCCAGATGCAGATGCACTCGCCGTGGGACGAGCTGCGCGACCTCGCCGAGCGCATCGGCATCGCGGAACTGGGCGACGTCGGGGCGATCATGCGCTCCTCCGGCAGCGAGGGCGCGCAGGTGCACGAGACCCTGCGCAGCCGCGCCGACTCGCTGCGCGACCAGATCCGCACCGACAACCTGGCCCGGGCCGAGGGAGTGACCAGCCGGCTCGACATCCCCGGGGCGCTGCTCGTCTTCGTGCTGCTCGGCTTCGCCGTCTACCCGTTCATCGCCCGCCTCTGATCCGCCCCCGAGAGAAGGAGCACGTCATGTCCGTCATCACCCGCCTGCACGTCGCGCTGACGACACGCCTGGCCGAACTGCGCGAGGACGGCGAGCGGGGCGACAGCCCCGTACCCACCGCCGTGATCATCTTCGGCCTGGTCGCCGTGGCGATGGCGGTCACCGCCGCCGCCCTCGGCGCCGCGAAAGACTGGATGGGCAACATCCCCACCCACCAGGATCCGAAGTAACGCCGGGCCGTGCGCCGAGCAGACTCCGTACCGGGGTGCCGGGCGGTCGCCGCCGCCCGGCGTCTCGGCGCGGCCGCCGCCCGGCACCCCGGTCCGACCGCCGCCGGGCGTTCCGGCCCGACCGCCCGGCACTTCGGTCCGACCGCCGCTCGGCGGCTCTGCTCCGCCGTCGCCCGGCGGCTCGCGGTTGGTGGGGGCGAGCGGGGGGCCAACCCGGTCGAGCTGGCGGTGGTGCTGCCGCTGATCCTGCTGCTGCTCTTCGCCTCGATCCAGGCCGCGGCCTGGTTCGTCGCCCGCTCCACCGCGCTCAACGCCGCGCAGAGCGCGGTCAACGCGCAGCGGCTGCACCAGGCGCCGGCCGGAGCCGGCGAGGCCCGGGCCACCCGGTTCCTGCGGGCCGCCGGCGGCTGGCTCGTCGGCTGGGACGATCCCGCCCCGAGCTGCCAGACCACGGCGACCGAGGTGACCTGCACGGTGCGCGGGCGGTCCCTGTCGGTCGTCCCCGGGGTCAGCTTCCCGGTGCGCCAGACCGCCCACGGAACCGTGGAACGGTGGACCACGCCGTGAGCCGTACCGCCGAGCGGGGCTCGGTCTCGATCGAGGTGGCGGTGCTCGCCCCGGCCTTCATCGCGCTGATCGTGCTGGCGGGCGTCGCCGGGCGTACCGCCGTGGCGGCCGAGGCGATCGACGCCGCCGCCCACGACGCCGCCCGCGCCGCCTCGATCTCCCGGGACGCCCGCACCGCCCGCGCCGAGGCCCGGGACGCGGCCCGCCGGCAGCTCGACTGGCGCGGCCTGAACTGCGCCGGCACTCCCGAGGTGACGTTCAGCGGAGCGGTGGGTGGCGCCCCCACCAGCTTCGACGCGGCGTTCCGCAGCCCGGCCGGGCGGGAGGCCTCGGTCACCGTCCGGATCGCGTGCACGGTCTCCTACGGGGACCTGCACCTCTCCGTCCTGCCGGCGATGCCCGCCGGCAAGCGCGTGTCGGCGAGCTTCACGTCGCCGCTGGACCGCTACCGGAGCCGGGGATGACCGCCGTCGCCGGCCGGCGCGACCAGGGCCGGGTGAGCATCTTCCTCGCGGTGGCGATGACCGGCGTCCTCGCCGTCATCGGCATGGCCTTCGACGGCGCGGGCCAGCTGCGCACGCTACAGCGGGCCGACAACCTCGCGGCCGAGGCCGCCCGCGCCGGCGGCCAGGCCATCGACCGGGCCACCGCCATCGCGGGCGGGCCGCCCCGGATCAACCGCCCCCAGGCCCGCCAGGCCGTCGCCGACTACCTCGCCGCCGCCGGTGCCGCCGGCCACACCGTCAGCTTCCCCGTCGTCGACGGGGAGACCCGGGTCCGGGTACGCGTCACCGTCACGCACCGCAGATCCATGCTCGGCCTGTTCGGCTTTGACGAGACCGTCACCGTCTCCGGCGAGGCGACCGCGCGGCCGCTCACCGGGGCACCGTAGGAAGGGAAGGCAGCCATGGCCGCATCGGGGCGTTCCGCCGTACGGCGGACCGGACGCATCCTGACCGGGTTCGGCGCGCTGGTCGTGCTCTGCGCGGTGCTGGCCGGCGCGCCGGTGGCGCTGCTCGCCCTGGCCGGCAACCCGTTGCCCGATCACCTGCCCACCGTCGCGGAGATCGGCTCGACGCTGACCAGCCGCGACGACGGGCGACTCTTCCTGCGGGCGCTGGCGCTGGCCGGCTGGTTCGGCTGGGCCACGTTCGCCTTCTCCGTGCTGGTCGAGCTCTGCGCCCAGGCGCTGCGCCGGCCCGCGCCCCGGCTGCCGGGGATGAGTCGCCAGCAACGGGCCGCCGCCGCGCTGGTCGGTTCGGTCGCACTGATCCTCGCGGCCAGCCCGGCGGCGAGCGCGGCGACGGCGGTCGCCGGCCCGTACGCCCTGCCGGCGGCACCGGCCGCGACCGCGCAGACGACCGGTGCGGAGGCCGCCCGGCCCGCCCCGGTCGCACACAACTGGTCCGCATCGGCCGCGCAGGCCGCCCGGCCCGCCTCGACGGCTCAGGTCGCGCGACCGCTGTCGGCCGCCCCGCCCGCCCAGCCCCCGACCGCTGTTCCGGTCGCCCGGTCCGCCTCGGCCGCCTCCGCCGCTCCGGACGAGGGCGGCGCGGTCTACCGGGTAGCCCGGGGCGACCACCTGGGCGCCGTCGCCCAGCGCTATCTCGACGAGTTCGCCGACTACCGGGAACTGGCCGAGCTGAACCGGCTCGGCGACCCCGACCGGATCCACCCGGGTCAGCTGCTGAGGCTTCCCGGGGAAGCCGAGGACCGGGGTGCCCGCCGGCACGCCACCGGCCGCCTCGTCGCCCGCCCGACCCCGCCCGCGCCCGCCCGGCCGGCCCCGCAACCGGCGCCCGGGCCGGCCGCCCCCGGGCGGGCGACGCCGCCCCCGCCTGCGGCCGAGGCCCCGGTGCCGCCACCGGCGGAGACGGACGCCGGTCAGGCCCCCACGGTGACGGTGGGAGCCGCCCGGGCCGGCGAGCCCGATCGGGTCAACCGACCCCTAGCGGTCTCCGCCGTCCTGGCGGTGGCGAGCATCGTCGGCGCGCAGATCGGCGCGGTCCTGGGCCTGCGCCGCCGCCCGGGCCACGTACCGGCCGGTGGGGCCCGGACCACGGCCCGGACCACGGCCGCCGCCCGCCGGGGCACCGCCACGCGCCGTGGCACCACCACGAGCGGGCGCGGCGCGGGTTACCGGGACACCGGCACCACCCCACGCGGCAGCGCGACCGCGGCCGACCGGGGCGGTACGGACACCGGCATCCACGAAACCGCACGCCCGATCGGTCGGGGCTCTGCGCACCCCACCGGCCACGGTCGCGCGGTCACGACCGCCCCCGGCACCGCCACGGCCCCTGGCACCCACGAGCGCGGGCTGACCGGCCACGGCCGGGCCCACCCGGACTCGCCCCGCGACACCCCGATCGGCCGCCACCGCCGCCCCTGACCCAACCACCGATCCCCACCCACCACCGCCCCGCACCCACCCCACCCACCCCACCGACCGACACCGGCTCGGTGATCAAGAGGTTTGGCCACGCCAGGGAGATCGAACTCGACCCAAACCTCTTGATCGACAGCGGAGGGCGGGAGGGCATGGCGGCGGGAGGGCCGGGCACGGAGGCCGGAGGGCCGGGAGGGCCGGGCACGGAGGCCGGAGGGCCGGGAGGGCCGGGCACGGAGGCTGGAGGGCCGGGAGGGCCGGGCACGGAGGCTGGGAGGCCAGGCACGGCGGCCGGCAGGCCGGAAGGCACGAGGGCCGGCAGGTCGGGTGGGAGTGCGGGTCAGGGGAGGCGGGTCTCCAGGACGCCGTTGACGACACGGGTCGGCAGGACCTGCTGGTCGTTGCCGGACGGGCCGTGCACGACCTCGCCGCCGTTGAGGCGGAACGCGCTGCCGTGCCACGGGCAGACCACGCACGCGTGCCCGTCGATCTCCTGCACCTCGCCCTCGCCCAGCGGACCGCTCTGGTGCGGGCAGCGCTCCAGCATCACGGTGACCTCGTCGCCGTGCCGGTAGAGGATCACCGAGACGTCGTCGACCTCCCGGGTGATCAGCTGGCGCTCCGGCAGGGCGGACATGTCCGCGATGGAGTGCCAGCCGTCGCTCATCCGGTGCAGCTCGGAGATGCTCTGGTTCACCTGCGCGCCCTGCTTGTACGCCAGGTGCCCGCCGAGGTACGCGCCCATGCTGGCGGCGCTGAGCCCGAGGAAGCCGAGCGTACGGCCGAGGTTGTGCCGGCCGGTCATCCGGGCGGCCACCGAGCCGGCGTAGAACGCCAAGCCGACGCTGTTGGACGCGGCGTGCACCAGGCCGACCCGGCGCTGGTCGCGAGCCAGTGCCGCCCAGTCGTTGAGGCCGGCGACCGCGGCCGGGAGGGCGCTGACGGTGCCCACCGCGCACAGTGTGGTGGCGGCCCGGCGCTGCCCCGGCATCAGGTCCAGCACGGCGGTGCTGATCCATGCGCCGACCGGCACCTGCACCATCGCCGGGTGCAGCGGATGGCCCAGCCAGACGCCGTGCAGCAGGTCGCGGACCCGCTGCGGCCGGAGGGTGGCCTGGACGGCGCGCTGCAACCGGTCGCCGACCCGGTCCAGGCCGGATGCCTGCTCGATCTTCGTCAAGAGTGCTCGCACCCGTACCGACTTCCCGGCAGGAGCCGCCGCAAACCGGGCGGCGGTGACGGATCCGCAGCGGTACGTGACGAGGCCCCCGCCGACCCGTAACGGGACGCGCCGGGCGGCGCCCCGCCGCGGTCGCGGACCCGCCGCGCCGACGCCGTCCGGCGGTCAGCCCCGCAACGCTGGCGGGCCGGTCAGCCCTCCGACGCCGGCCCGGTCAGCCCTCCGACGCCGGCCCGGCGGTCAGCCCTCCGACGCCGTCCAGCGGTCGTGGTGGACCGCCTCGGCCAGTGGGCGCTTCTGCCGCCAACCGTGCCGGGCCAGGTCGGGTACGGGCTCGAAGTGGGTGACCGGCCCGAGGCAGAGCCACGCCACGGGCCGAACCCCGTCGGGGATGCCGAGCAGATCGGCGAGCCACGGCTCCCGGTAGAACGACACCCAGCCCACCCCGAGCCCCTCGGCAGTGGCGGCGAGCCAGAGGTTCTGGATGGCGAGGCAGGTCGAGTAGAGCCCGGTGTCGGCGATGGCGTGCCGGCCGAGCACGGCGGGGCCGCCCCGGGCCTGGTCGTGGGTGACCACCACCGACAGGGTCGACTCCAGGACGCCGTCGATCTTGATGCGGGCGAACCGTTCGGCCGCCTCCCCGTCGAGCGTCGCGGCGAAGGCGTCCCGCTCGGTGTGGACGTGCTCGTGGAAGCGGCGGCGCAGCTCCGGGTCGCGCACCAGGACGAAGTCCCAGGGCTGCGAGTAGCCGACGCTCGGCGCGGCGTGCGCCGCCGCCAGCACCCGGTGCAGCGTCTCCTCGGGCACCGGCGCCCCGGTGAACTGGGCGCGTACGTCCCGGCGGCGGTAGATGACGTCGTACAGATCCAAGGCAGGCTCCCGCTGCGCTCGGCCCACGCCACGCCGGACGCGGGCACCGGACGCGAGGCCGGTCTTCGGACTCCCGGATCGACGCCTGGCCGTCCGCCTTCCCGGCCCGGGCGGGCCAGTGGCTGCGCGTACGCGTGGACGGTGGCTCCCCGGTCACCGCGGCGGGCCCGTGCCGGATTCGCACCGGCTTCCCGATTCTCCCCGCTCGCGCGGGGCACCTCACATGATCGTGCCGTCGGGGATGCTAGCGCCGCCGGGCCCGCCCCGGTCCGGCGGGCGTGGAAATCCGGTCGCGGGCCGCCCCGTCCCCGGCCACTGTGGTCCGGGTGTACGCACTCTCCTCCCGCCCGCTGCCGGCCGCCCGGCCGGCGACCAGACTGACCGTCGCGCTGGGGCAGCCCCGGGCCGTGCCGCCCCCGCTGCTGATGCTGCTCGGCATGCTCTCCACCCAGGTCGGGGCGGCCGTCGCCAAGCAGCTCTTCGGCAGCACCAGCGCCGGCGGCACGACCACGCTGCGGCTCGGCTTCGCCGCGCTCATCCTGCTGCTCCTGGTTCGGCCGGGGCTGCGCCTGGGCTGGCGCACCGCCGGCCTGGTCGGGGCGTTCGGGCTGGCCCTGGCGGTGATGAACCTCGCCTTCTACGCGGCCCTGGAACGGGTGCCGCTGGGCGTCGCGGTCACCATCGGCTTCGCCGGGCCGCTGCTGGTGTCGCTCGCCGGCAGCCGCCGGCTCGTCGACGTGGCGTGGGCGGGGCTGGCCGGCGGCGGGGTGCTGCTGATCAGCGGGCTCGGCGGGACCGGGGTGGACCGGGTGGGGCTGCTGTGCTGCGTGGCCGTCGCGGTCGGCTGGGCGGGCTACGTGCTGCTCGGCAAGGCGGTCAGCGCCCGCGTGCCGGACAGCCGGGGCCTCGCGCTGGGGATGGCCGTCGCCGCGCTGGCCGTGCTGCCGTTCGGGGTGGCCGGCAGCGGCACGGCGCTGCTCGACCCGTGGACCCTCGCGCTGGGTGCGGCGGTGGCGCTGCTGTCGTCGGTGCTGCCGTACTCGGCGGAGATGGCGGCGCTGCGTCGGATGCCGGCCCGGGTCTTCGCGATCCTGCTCAGCCTGGAGCCGGCGATCGGCGCGCTGGTCGGGCTGGTCCTGCTGGGTGAGCTGCTGGCCTGGCCGCAGGCGGCCGGGGTGGCCTGCGTGGTCGGCGCCGCGCTGGGCGCCACCCTGGTCCGCCCGGACCGCCCCGACCCGCGCTGACACCTCTGGCGCCGCCGGCACCGCCGGGGGCATGCTGTCCGGATGGGGGTACGCGTCGAACGCGCCGCGGCGGTGACCACGGTGATCCTGGACCGGCCGGCGGCCCGCAACGCGGTCGACGGGCCGACGGCCCGGGCGCTGGCCGACGCGTTCCGCGCCTTCGAGGCCGACCCCGACGCCTCGGTGGCCGTGCTCTGGGGGGCCGGCGGCACGTTCTGCGCCGGGGCCGACCTGAAGGCCATCGGCACCCCGAGCGGCAACCGGGTCGAGGCGCAGGGGGACGGCCCGATGGGTCCGACCCGGATGACGCTCAGCAAGCCGGTGATCGCCGCGATCTCCGGTCACGCGGTGGCCGGCGGGTTGGAACTGGCGCTCTGGTGCGACCTGCGGGTCGCCGAGTCCGACGCGGTGCTCGGGGTGTTCTGCCGCCGCTGGGGGGTGCCGCTGGTCGACGGGGGCACGGTCCGGCTGCCCCGGCTGATCGGCGAGAGCCGGGCGATGGACCTGATCCTCACCGGCCGGCCGGTGCCGGCCGAGGAGGCGTACGGCATGGGGTTGGTGAACCGGCTGGTCGCGCCGGGTGAGTCCCGGGCGGCGGCCGAGCGGCTGGCCGCCGAGCTCGCCCGGCACCCGCAGACCTGCCTGCGCAACGACCGGGCGGCGCTGCTCGCCGGCGCCGGCCTGCCGGAACCGGCGGCGCGGGAGGTCGAGCTGGCGTACGGGATGGAGTCGCTGGCCGCCGACGCGGCGGCGGGGGCCGCCCGGTTCGCCGCCGGCGCCGGTCGGCACGGCGCCCCGGCCCACTGACCGGGCGCAGGTCCGGCCCGCCGGCCCGGCGACGGGACGGAAGGCCCCAACGGGCCGGGCGGTGCGGCCACCGGATGTCCGCTGGCCGCACCGCGCCCGGGAGACCGGCCGCCGCTCGGGCGGCCGGGGGTGGGTCAGTTGCGGTTGATGGTGAACGTCGAGGTGGTGTTCTGGATGTCCACCGCGTTGTTGCTCAGGCGAAGGTTGTTGAAGGTGACCGAGCCGACGGCCGGACCCTGCCCCGCCTCCGGCATCGGGTTTGCCCAGATGCCGAAGCCGGACTTCGCGTCGTAGGCGTCACCGCTCTTGCGGGCGCCGCTGATGGAGACGTTGGTGAAGACCGTGTCGGTGATGGGGAACTGCGGCTGCCCCCCGACGTAGTTGGTCTGGAACATGATGCCGCGCCGACAGATTTTGACAGAATCTTGGAAGGCGGTCGAGTTGCGGGGCTTCGCCCCGATTGGTGCCCGGTCGGATCGAGCCCCGCTTCGCGCCAGGAGCCACCGCTGCCGCGAGCGGCACTCATGATCGGTTGACGCTCCACCGGGCTCCGCGCTGCCCTCCGCCCGGGCCGACGTCAACGGATCATGGGACGCGACGGCGGCGCTACGGGCGCAGGCGGGCACGGCCTGGGATAGCGGAGCGCAGGAGGTCGCCGGCAACGACGGACGGCCGCCGACCGCGAGCAGCGGTCGACGGCCGGAGCGTCGATGGGTGGCCGAAGCGTCGTCCGGTGGACTGGCGGGGTCCGTGGCCGGACCGTCAGTCGGCGGTCAGCGCGATGTGGTCGGCGACGGAAACGGCGGCCGGCGGCCGGTCAGCGACCGAGGCGGAACGGAGGTCAGCGACCCGGGGCGGACCCGATTCAGCGGCCGGGGCGGACCCGGATCAGCGACCGGGAGCGGGCGCGGTGGAACCACGCACCACCAGTTCGGGCTCGAACAGCAACTCGTCGTGCAGCACGCCGGCACCCTCGATCTGGGTGACCAGCAGGTCCACCGCCGCCTGCCCCATCGTCTCGATCGGCTGCCGCACGGTGGTCAACGGCGGGTCGGTGCAGGTCATGAACGCGGAGTCGTCGAAGCCGACCACCGACACGTCGGTCGGCACCACCCGACCCAGCCGCCGGGCGGCCCGGATGGCGCCCAGGGCCAGCACGTCGCTGGCGCAGATGATGCCGGTGACGCCGCGCTCGACCAGCTTGGTCGCCGCGACCCGCGCCCCTTCCATGGAGAAGCTGGAGCGCTCGACGTACGCCGTGTCGTCGCCCCAGCCCGCCGCCTGGGCCATCGCGTCCAGCTTGCGCCGGGACGGCACGTGCCCCTCCGGGCCGAGCACCATCCCGATCCGGTCGTGCCCGAGCGAGCGCAGGTGCCCGTAGGCCTGCTCGACCGCCACCGCGTCGTCGGTGGAGACCCGGGGGAAGCCCAACTCGTCCACACCCGCGTTGACCAGCACCACCGGCAGGCCCCGGTCGGTCAGCCGGCGGTAGTGGTCGTGCCGGGCGTCGGCGAGCGCGTACGAACCACCGGCGAAGATCACCCCGGAGACCTGGTGGTCGAGGAGCATCTCCACGTAGTCCATCTCGGAGACTCCCCCGATGGTGCGGGCGCAGAGCGCCGGGGTGAACCCCCGTTGGGCGAGCGAGCCGGTGACCACCTCGGCGAGCGCCGGGAAGATCGGGTTCTGCAGCTCGGGCAGCACCAGCCCGACCAGCCGGGCACGCTCGCCGCGCAGCTTGGTCGGCCGCTCGTAGCCGAGCACGTCGAGCGCGGTCAGCACGGCCGTCCGGGTCGCCTCGGAGACCCCGTCCCGACCGTTGAGCACCCGGCTGACGGTGGCCTCGCTGACGCCGGCCTTCTTGGCAACTTCGGTCAACCGTTTCGTCACGGCCGCAACTTACGTCATCAGACTGAAAGAAATGAGCAGCCGCCTGCCGGGCGATTGCCTTGCGCTGCCGTGTGCTGCCCGCCGCCCAGCATCGACGCGACGGCGCGGGACCGTCAGGACATGTTGCGCAACGCGTCCTCGATCGCCCGGTGGAAGGTCGGGTACGCGTAGATCATCTGCCGGAGCCGGGCGAGCGGCACGGCCGCGTGCACCGCGACCACCAGGCCGGAGAGCACCTCGCCACCGGCCGGCCCCACCGAGGTCGCGCCGATCAGCACGCCCTGGTCGGCGTCCGCGACCAGCTTGACGAAGCCCTCGTTGCCGGCCTTGTGGATCCAGCCCCGGGCCGACGACGGCACCCGGGCGAGGCCGACCTGCACGTTGACGCCCCGCTCGCGGGCCTGCCGCTCGGTGAGGCCGACCGCGCCGACCTCGGGGTCGGTGAAGGTCACCCGGGGCAGCGCCCGGTAGTCGGCGCGCGGCACCGCACCGGCGGAACCGCCCGACCCCGTGGTGCCCGACGCGCCGACCGCCCCGGACGCGCCACCCGTCGCGCTCGCGGTGCCGCTGGGGTCGGCCCCGCCGTCGGCGCGCCGGGCGTGGTCGAGCACGTCGGCGACGACGATCCCCGCCTGGTACATCGCGACGTGCGTGAACGCCCCCTCGCCGGTGACGTCGCCGACCGCCCAGATCCCCTCCGTGACGTGCAGCCGGTCGTCCACGGCCAGGTAGCGCCGGCCGGCGTCCACCCCGACGGTGTCCAGGCCCAGCCCGTCCAGGTGGGCGCGGCGACCGGTCACCACGAGCAGCCGCTCGGCGGTGAACTCCGCCCCGTCGGCCCCGCGCAGGGTGAAACCGCGCCCGTCGTGGCTGACCCGCTCCGCCCGCACCCCGGTGTGGATCTCCACCCCGTCGGCGCGCAGCGCGGCGGCGGCCACCTCGGACGCCTCCGGCTCCTCGACGGCGAGCACCCGGTCCAGGGCCTCGACCACGGTGACCCGGACCCCGAACCGGGCGAAGACCTGCGCCAGCTCCAACCCGATCGCCCCGCCGCCCAGCACCAGCAGCGACTCCGGCAGCTCCTCGACCTCGATCGCCTGCCGGTTGGTCCAGTACGGCGTTTCGGCCAGCCCGTCGACCGGCGGCACGGACGGCCTGGTGCCGGTGCCGAGCACGATCCCGTGCCGGGCCTGGAAGACCTGCTCGCCGACCCGGACCCGGCCGGGGCCGTCGAGCCGGGCGCTGCCCCGGACGAACCGCCCGCCCTTGCCGGTGAACCGCTCCACGGCGACCGTGTCGTCCCAGGTGTCGGTGGCCTCCTCGCGGATCCGCTTCGCCACCGGCGCCCAGTCGGGCCGGACCTCGGCGGTGCCCGCGAGCCCGTCCACGCGGCGGGCCTCGGCGATCGCGTTGGCCGCCCGGATCATCATCTTGCTCGGCACGCACCCCCAGTACGGGCACTCCCCGCCGACCAGCTCGCGCTCGACGCCGACGACGGTCAGCCCGGCCTCGGCGAGTCGCCCGGCCACCTCCTCGCCGCCGACCCCGAGCCCGATCACGACCACGTCCACCAGTTCCGGATCCGCCATCCCGCCAGCATCGCGCACCGTTCGGCGGCCGGCCAGCCCGTCACCGGCGGAAATCCGCTGCCCGCCGGCGTCCGGACCTCCTACCGTGGCCGGATGCGCACACGCTTCGCCGCCGTCCACGACTGCTTCGCCGAGCTGCTCGCCGAGGGCCGGGAGACCGGGGCCGGCCTGGCGATCTGGTACGACGGCGAGCCGGTGGTCGACGTCGGCGGCGGCGAGCGGTCACCGGGACGGCCGTGGCGGCCGGACACGCTGGTCAACGTCTACTCCGTGGCCAAGCCGGTCGCCGCGCTCTGCCTGCTGGCGCTGGTCGACCGGGGCCGGCTCGACCTGGACGACCCCGTCGCCGACCACTGGCCCGGCTTCCGCGCCCCGGCCACCGTGCGCCAGGTGTTGACGCACACCGCCGGGCTGCCGGCCTTTCCGGTGCCCCGGCCGGCCGCCGCCGTCGCCGACTGGGACCTGCTCTGCGCCGACCTCGCCGCCGCCGAGCCGGAGTGGTCGCCGGGGTCCGTCGCGGGCGAGCACGCCTGGACGTACGGGCACCTGGTGGGCGAGCTGGTGCGGCGCGTCGACGGGCGGTCGGTGGGCCGCTTCCTCGCCGAGGAGATCGCCGGCCCGTGGCGGCTGGACCTCGGCTTCGGCCTCGGCGAGGCGGACCAGCGGCGCTGCGCCGAGCTGCGGTACGGCGATCCGGGGTGGCCGGAGCGGGTGGCCGGCGAGCCGGGTTCGCTCTGGGCGCGGGCGTTGGACAACCCGCCCGGCGGCCGGGACCTGTCGGTGGTGAACAGCCCGCTCTGGCGCGGCGCCGAGGTGCCGGCCGTCAATCTGCACTCGACCGCGGGCGCTCTGGCCCGCCTCTACGCGGGCCTGCTCGCCGGCGGCGTCCTCGACGGCGTACGGCTGTTCAGCCGGGAGCTGGTGGCCGAGGCGACCCGGGTCCAGTACGACGGCGACGACCTGCTGCTCGGCCGGCGGACCCGGTGGACGCTGGGCATGCAGTGGGAGGAGGACGGCAGCTGGGGCATGGGCGGGATCGGCGGCAGCTCCGCCTGGGCCGATCCCGGTCGCGGCTACACCTTCGCCTACGCCACGTCCCACCTGGCCGACCACGACCGGGTCGACGCCCTGGTGGACGCCCTGCACTCCTGCCTCTGACCCGGCGGAGGACCCGTCGGACGGTCAGCGGCAGGAGGCCGTCACGGGGTGGACAGGGCCAGCGGGCCGGGCACCAGGGCGGGACCGGGAATCACCACCGGCGTGCCGACGGGGGTGAGCAGGGCGCGGGCGGCCACCGCCATGCGGCGGCGCTGCGGCACCAGCGCCCGGTCGGCGAAGACGTCGTAGTCCCGCGCGGCCACCTCGTCCAGGATCCCGCCGTACAGCGCGTAGGCGGTGCGCATGCAGGCCTGCGAGGCGGGCGCGAGCAGGGTGATCCCGGGGGCCGCGGCGGCGTAGTGCGCCTGGGCGCGGGTCACCTCGTACGCGATCAGCTCCCGGATCCGCGACGTGGCGTGACCCCGGGCGCGCGCCTCGGCCAGTTCCTCGCGGGTGACGCCGAAGCGGGCCAGGTCGTCGTCGGGCAGGTAGGTCCGCCCCCGGTCGAGGTCCTCGGCCACGTCCCGGATGAAGTTGGTGAGCTGGAAGGCGAAGCCGAGCTGGCGGGCCGGCTCCCGGGCCGCCACCGGGTCCGAGCTGCCCAGGATCGGCAGCATCATGGTGCCGATCACCGCCGCCGAGCCCTCCATGTAGTCGAGCAGGTGGTCGTAGGTGCGGTACGAGGTGACCGTCAGGTCCATCGCCATGCTCTTGAGAAACAACGCGAAGTCGTCCCGGTCGAGATCGAAGACGGCGATCGTGTGCAGTACGGCGGGGAGCAGCGGGTCGTCCACCGGTTCGCCGTGCAGCCCGGCGACGAAGCGGCCGGCCCAGTCGTCGAGGCGCGCGGCGCGCTCGGTCGGGGGCAGCTCCTCGGTGCGGTCGACGATCTCGTCGGCGTAGCGCGTGAATCCATACAACGCGTGCACATGCCGTCGTTTCCAAGCGGGCAGCAGCCGGGTGGCGAGATAGTAGGTGCGGCCGTGCCGTCTGTGCAGCTCACGGCAGCGGCCATAGGCAGCGGTGAGATCGGTGTCCACCGGCACTCCTCATTTATCGACGCACAAATCGACGCAACTCGTAAGCCTAGGGTACGCTCGGGCGCATGGCCAACGACGCAGTTGCGAAGAACTCGCTCCGCGTGGCCCCCGCCGGCCCGGCCGACGGGGACGACCCGGTCCGCGCGGTCCTGGCCGCGTACACCAACGACCTGGTCACGGCGGTGGAGGGCACCCTCGCCGCCTTCCTGGGCACCGAGGTCGACGCCCTGAGCGAGATCGACGCGGCGATGGGCGGATTCGCCGCGACGGCGCGCGACTGCGTGCTGGCCGGCGGCAAGCGCGTCCGCCCCACGTTCGCCTACTGGGGGTGGCGCGGCGCGCCGGGCGGCACGGCTCCGCTGTCGTCGGTGCTGCCCGCGTTCGCCGCCCTGGAGCTGCTGCACACCTTCGCCCTCGTGCAGGACGACGTGATGGACGGCTCCGCGACCCGCCGTGGCCGGCCGACCGTGCACGTGGCGCTGGCCGCCCGGCACGCCGCCGCCGGCCACCGGGGCGACCCGCGTCGGTTCGGCGAGGCGGTCGCAGTGCTGATCGGCGACCTCTGCATGGTCTGGGCCGACCGGCTCCTCGCGCACGCGGCGCTGCCACCGGCCCGCCTGCTCGACGTCCGGCGCTGCTACGACCAGATGCGCGTGGAGACGATCGCCGGGCAGTACCTCGACGTGCTGGGCGAGAGCGACGCGGCGAACTGGTCGGTCGACCGGGCGCTGCGGGTCGCCCGATACAAGACCGCGAGCTACACGGTGCAGCGACCGCTGCTCTTCGGCGCCCGCCTGGCCGGCGTCGGCGGCGACGCCCCGCTGACCGCCGCCTACACCCGCTACGGGCTCGCCGTCGGCGAGGCGTTCCAGCTCTGCGACGACCTGCTCGGCGTCTACGGCGACCCGGCGACCACCGGCAAGCCGGCCGGCGACGACCTGCGCACCGGCAAGCCGACCGTGCTGCTCATGCTGGCCCGGCAGCTCGCCACGCCGACCCAGCGGCGCGCGCTGGACGGGGCCGGCACCGACCTGGGGGACGCGGAGGTCGCCCGGCTCGCCGAACTGGTCGCCGACACCGGGGCCGTCGACCGGGTCGAACGCATGATCTCCGACCGGGTCACCGAGGCGCTGACCGCGCTCGGCACCGCGTCGATCGACGAGACCGCGCGCACCGCGCTCACGGCTCTCGCCACCGCCGCCACCAACCGGCGGGCATGATGGGCAACTTCGCACAAGGAGGTGGTCGCGTGCGCACCGTTGACGGGCGTACGGACCGGGTGGTCGTCGTCGGTGCCGGGCTGGGCGGGCTGGCCTGCGCGCTGCACCTGGCGGGCAGCGGTCGACAGGTGACCGTGCTGGAGCGCGAGCCGGTGCCGGGCGGCCGGGCCGGTCGACTCGGCGTGGACGGCTACGAGTTCGATACCGGGCCCACCGTGCTCACCATGCCCGACCTGATCGCCGAGGCGCTCGCCGCGGTCGGCGAGGAGCTGGACGACTGGCTCGACCTCACCCCGCTCGACCCGGCCTACCGGGCGTACTACCCGGACGGGTCGACGCTGGACGTCATCACCGACACCACCCGGATGGCCGCCGAGATCGCCCGGGTCTGCGGCCCCCGCGAGGCCGACGGCTACCTGCGCTTCGTCGACTACGCGCGCCAGCTCTGGCAGTGGGAACGCGCCGACTTCATCGAACGCAACCTGGACGCGCCCACCGACCTGCTCACCGGCAACCTGGTCAAGCTGCTGGCGGGCGGCGCCTTCCGCCGGCTCCAGACGAAGATCAACCAGTTCTTCCGGGACCCGCGTACCCAGCGGATCTTCTCCTTCCAGGCGATGTACGCCGGCCTCGCGCCGCACGACGCGCTGGCCATCTACGCGGTCATCGCGTACCTCGACTCGGTGGCCGGGGTCTACTTCCCGCGGGGCGGCATCCACGCGGTCTCCCGCGGCATGGCCGGCGCCGCCGAGAAGCACGGCGTCGAGATCCGCTACGACACCACGGTGACCCGGGTGGAGACCGCGAACGGCCGCGCCACCGGCGTGGTGACTGCCGACGGCGAGCTGATCCCGGCCGACGTGGTCGTGCTCAACCCCGACCTGCCGGTCGCCTACCGCGACCTGCTGCCGCCGAGCCGTCCGCGCCGGCTCACCTACTCCCCTTCCTGCGTGGTCCTGCACGTCGGTTCGACGCAGGGGTATGGGAAGATCGCCCACCACAACATCCACTTCGGACGGTCGTGGAAGGGCACCTTCGATGAGGTCATCCGGCGGGGCCAGCTGATGAGCGACCCGTCCCTGCTGGTCACCAACCCGAGCCGGACCGACCCGTCGGTGGCGCCCGCCGGGCGGCACACCTACTACGTCCTCGCCCCGGTGCCCAACCTCGACCGGGCGCCGTTCGACTGGCGGGGCGACCTCACCGAACGCTACGCCGACCAGCTCGTCGAGACCCTGGAGGAGCGCGGCTACGTCGGCTTCGGCGCTGGCGTCGAGGTGCTGCGGGCCGTGACCCCGGCCGAGTGGGCGGAGCAGGGCATGGCCGCCGGCACCCCGTTCGCCGCCGCGCACAGCCTCTTCCAGACCGGCCCGTTCCGCCCGTCGAACCTGCACCGGACGCTGCCGAACGTCGTCTTCGTCGGCTCGGGCACCCAGCCCGGCGTCGGCGTGCCGATGGTGCTCATCTCCGGCAAGCTCGCCGCCGGCCGCATCACCGGGGAAGCCTGATGGCCCTCCCCCTCGGACCCGGGAGACACCTGCCGTGACCACCCGCGAAGAGCATCTCGTCGAGCTCGTCGACGACACCGGGCGGCCGCAGGGCGAGACCACCGTGTCCGTCGCCCACCAGCCCCCGGGCCAGCTCCACCGCGCCTTCTCGGTGCTGCTCGTCGCCCCCGACGGCCGGGTGCTGCTGCAACGGCGGGCCCCGGTGAAGACCCGCTTCCCGCTGCGCTGGGCCAACTCGTGCTGCGGCCACCCCGCGCCCGGTGAGTCCCTGGTCGAGGCCGCCAACCGCCGGCTGCGCGAGGAGCTCGGCGCCGACCCGGTCGAGCTGACCGAGGTCGGGGTGTACGTCTACTACGCCGAGGACCCGACCACCGGTCGGGTGGAGTTCGAGTACGACCACGTCCTGCGGGGCGAGTTCCGGCCGGACAGCCCGCTGCTGCCCGATCCCGACGAGGTGGCCGAGCTGCGCTGGGTCGACCCCGTCGCACTGGCGGCCGGCCTCGACGCCGATCCCCGCGCGTACGCACCGTGGCTGGGCGGGGTGGTGAACCGGCTGCTGGCCGCCTCGGGGCCGACCGCCAGCCCCCCGGGCCCGGCCGTCACCCCGCCCGGCCCGCCAACGAACGAAGCGTCGGAGCGGTCGGGTGGCCGATGAGGCGCTGAGCGCGGGAGCCGTCGCCCGACGGCTGGGCGTCGCCGTGACCACCCTGCGCACCTGGCACCAGCGCTACGGGCTCGGGCCCAGCGAGCACGTACCCGGGCACCACCGGCGCTACACGCCGGCCGACCTCGCGCGCCTGGAGATCATGCGACGGCTCACCGCCCAGGGGGTCACCCCGGCGGAGGCGGCCCGCTGGGCCCGCCGGGCGCCGGACGCCGTGCCCACCGACGCCGGCGTACGCCCACAGGTGCGCGCCGTCGCCGGCCGGGACGGCGGCGGGTCGACGATTCCGGTCGGCCGGGCCGGGCCGGCGGCCCGGGGGCTGGCCCGCGCCGCCACGCGGCTGGACGCGGTCGCGATCGGCGAGACGATCGCCCGGGCCGTCCAGGCGGACGGCGTGATCGCCACCTGGGACGGGTTGCTGCGCCCCGTGCTCTTCGGCATCGGGGAGCGGCACGCCGCCACCGGTGGCCTGATCGAGGTCGAGCACCTGATGTCGCGCTGCGTCTCGGAGGCGTTCGCGGTGGTCGCCCGGGCCGGCGCGCCCGCCGGCCCGGCGCGCATCGTGCTCTCCTGCGCCGACGAGGAGCAGCACACCCTGCCGTTGGAGGCGCTCGCCGCCGCGCTCGCCGAGGCCGGGGTCGGCTACCGGATGCTCGGCGCCCGGATGCCGCTGCCCGCGCTGCTCGAGGCCGTCAACCGGACCGGACCGGCCGCCGTGGTGATCTGGTCGCACGCCCGGGCCACCGCCGACCCCGCCCAGCTCGACGCCCTGCTCGCCGCGCCCCGTCGGCCGCTGCTGGTGCTCGCCGCCGGGCCGGGCTGGCGGGCGGACACGCTGCCCGCCGGGGTGGTGCGGCCGGTCGACCTCACCGAGGCGGTCTCGCTGGCGCTGGCCCTGCGCGACTCGCTGGACCAGGCGACCTCCGACTGACCGGGCGACCCTCGACGACGGGGCGACCTCCGACCGACCGGGCGACCTCCGACCGACCGGGCGACCTCCGACCGACCGGGCGACCTCCGACCGACCGGGCGACCTCCGACCGACCGGGCGACCTCCGACCGACCG
>NZ_JBFABB010000050.1:39433-49056 GCF_040640035.1 Micromonospora sp. NPDC023633
GGGTGACCTCCGACCGACCGGGTGACCTCCGACCGACCGGGTGACCTCCGACCGGCGGGGCGACCTTCGACGACCGGGGGTGCCGGGGCGGAACGCCGTCCACTAGCGTCGGGAGGTCCGCCCACCCCGACCCCCCGGGAGCGAACGATGCGCCCACGCGCCGTGCTGGCCGCCGGCCTGGCTCTGCTCCTCCTCCTCGGCGGCTGCGGCGAAGGCACCGCCACCAACCCGCGGGCCGCCGGCCCCAGGCCGGTCGCCTCGGCCCCGCTGCCGGACGAGCCGGCTCCGTCGGCCAAGCCGCGGCCGACCCGCAGCACCCCGCCCAGGCGCCTGGTCCGCCCGCTGCCGGCCAAACTGCCGGCGGGGCTGCGTCGCACCACCGGCGTACGGGCGGTGGCGTTGACCTTCGACGACGGGCCGGACCCGGCCTGGACGCCGAAGGTCCTCGACCGCCTCCGGGCGGCCCGGGTCACCGCCACGTTCTGTGTGGTGGGTACGCAGGCCCGGCGTCACCCCGAGCTGGTCCGGCGGATCGTCCGGGAGGGCCACCAGCTCTGCAACCACAGCTGGAACCACGACCTCCACCTCGGCCGGCGGCCGGTCGCCGAGATCCGGCGGGACCTCGTCCGCACCAACGCGGCGATCCGGGCGGCGGTGCCGGGCGCCAAGGTGCCGTTCTACCGGCAGCCGGGCGGCCGGTGGACACGCGAGGTGGTGACGGTCGCCAGCCAGCTCGACATGCGGTCGCTGCACTGGAACGTCGACCCGCAGGACTGGGGCAAGCCGACCGCCGCGACGATCGTGAAGCGGGTACGCGCCGCGGCCCGGCCCGGCTCGGTCGTGCTGCTGCACGACGGGGGCGGCGATCGGGCGGCCACGCTGGCCGCCTGCCCCCGCCTGATCACCGACCTGAAGCGCCGCTACGGCGTCGCCCGGCTGCGCTAGAAGCGTCTGACCTGCGGTTTTGCGCGCCGTTGTGGCTAGGGCCATACCGGTTTGGTCGAGAGACCGACCATCACGTAAGCTATCCAAGCCTCCGGCGGGGCCGGATGGGAGCAAGTCCGCTTGAAGTTGCGAGTGTGCAATGATGGCGGGGCCGCCCTCATCGTCTAGCGGCCCAGGACGCCGCCCTTTCAAGGCGGTAGCACGGGTTCGAATCCCGTTGGGGGCACGGTCCGGCTTCGGCCGGAGGCAACAAAGCTAGGTCCTGTGGAGCAGTTGGAGTGCTCGCCGCCCTGTCAAGGCGGAGGTCGCGGGTTCAAGTCCCGTCAGGACCGCCAGCGGAGAACGCCGCGCCATGCGCGGCGTTCTGCGTATCGGGGCATGTGACCCTCCCGGCGGAGAACCCGCCGTGCGGGTAGCATGAACCGAGCAACACGGCCAGGTAGCTCAGTTGGTACGAGCGTCCGACTGAAAATCGGAAGGTCGGCGGTTCGACCCCGCCCCTGGCCACATAGCCTTTCGCCGGGCTACTGAAGCGCCGACCAGCGGAAACGCCGGTCGGCGCTTCTGCGTGCGGGGTGAGTCGGAGACCGCTGCGTGACGCGCCGGCCGATCTTCCCCGCCGGTCGGTCGCTGTCGAGTGGGGCTGCCGGGGAGGCAAGCTCGTTGTGGCGGCGCCCCTGCTACGTTGCGTCCTTCCCGGGGCGGCCGGCGTCCCGGCAACCAGGACGAGGCTGAGCCCCCCGGGAGGAAAGCGGTGCCCACCGTCGACATGCCTGCGCTGCGCGAGCGGATCGTCGCGAGCGTCTGCGCGACGATCGGCCCGATGCTCGAGCGACGCGCATCGGAGGAGCTGTACGCGGTGGCGCTCACCACGGACAGCGACGTCATCACGGTGAACCTGCTGGCGCACACCGAAGAAGCCCTCAAGGTGCTTGTCGAAGCCGACGATTCGTATGCCGACGGCTACCGCTGGTGGCCCGACGAGTGGGTCGTCGCGGATGACGACGGGACGCCCGGGCATGGTGTCGAGTCGATGGTCCAGATCAGCCGGGACATGTTCGACACCCACCTCTCCCTCGGCGACGACGCCGAGGCGCACGGCGAATGGTGCGTCCGGGCCCGCGCGACGCTCGAAGAGGCCCTGGGCGACCCCCGCGTCCGGGCGAGCATCGCCGACGTCAACCCCGCCTGGCACCCCGTGCTGTTCGTCACGGACACGGACGGCAATTCGCATCTCACGGTGCGCAGCATCGACCTCCTCAACGACGACCACCCGAACCCCGGCCTCGTCGCCTCCGCCCGCGACTTCTTCGACGAGACGGACGGCGACTGACGGCAACAGATGACGACCGTTGACAGGGGGGCGGCGCGCACGACTGCTCACGCAAGCGTTGACGACAGCCGGCGTCCGGCGACAGGACACGACAAGCCCGTACCCCCGGGTTGACCGCGACCCACCCTGGAAACCGATCGCCACAACCGGCTATCATCGCGCAATGGCGATTGGTTGTACTCCCGGGCTGGCTCCTGCCGCAGCGCTGTTCCGGTCCCTCGGCGATCCCACCCGGCTGGCCATCCTGCGCCGGATCGCGACCGGAGAGGCGCGGGTGGTGGACCTGACCAACGAGCTGGGGCTGGCGCAGTCGACCGTGTCGAAGCACCTGGCGTGCCTTCGGGACTGCGGCCTCGTCGACTACCGGGTGGCGGGCCGCCAGTCGTTCTACGCGCTGACGCGACCCGAACTGCTGGATCTGCTGCGGTCGGCGGAACAGGTTCTCGCTGCCACGGGCGAGGCGGTCGCCCTGTGCCCGGTCTACGGCACGCCGGCCGGTGCGGTGACCACGTGAGAGTGTCGCTGCTGACCCCCGAGCGTCGGGCGGTGCTGTCGCGACGCAGCCTGTGGCTGGCCTACGCCACGGCGGGCTACAACCTGTTGGAGGGCCTGATCGCGATCGCCGCCGGCACGGTGGCCTCGTCCGCAGCGCTGATCGGCTTCGGCCTGGACTCGTTCGTCGAGGTGTCCAGCGCTGCCGTGCTGATCTGGCAGTTCCGTTCCCGGGTGCCCGAGGATCGGGAGCGGCTGGCGTTGCGGCTGATCGCCGTGTCGTTCTTCGCCCTGGCCGCCTGGGTGACGTTCGATGCCGTCCGCTCGCTGTCGACCGGCGGGGACGCCGACGCCAGCCCGGTGGGTATCGGCCTTGCCGTCGCGTCGCTGATCGTGATGCCGCTGCTCGTACGGGCCAAGCGGCGTACCGGGCGGGAACTCGGCTCGGTGACGGTCATGGCCGACTCGACGCAGACCATGTTGTGCACGTACCTGTCCGCGGTGCTGCTCGTCGGCCTGGTCCTCAACGCCGTCTGGGGTTGGTCGTGGGCGGACCCGATCGCCGCGCTCGTGATCGCCGGGGTCGCGGTGAAGGAGGGCCTCGAAGCCTGGCGCGGGGAGCACTGCGACGACTGCGCGCCCCTGCCCGCCGCTGGCCAGGGCTCGGGCTGCGCCGACGCCTGCTGCACCGACGGGAAGGCGTGACGATGGCCTGGCTCGCGCTGCTGCTCTACCTGCTGGGCCTGCTGCTCGCCTTCGGCTGGCGCACCCTGACCCAGTGGCGCCGCACCGGCGACACCGGCCTACGCCTCGACGCCGGCCCGCCCGGCACCCTGCGGTGGTGGGCGAAACTGCTGTTCGTCGCCGCCCTCGTGCTCGGCTCGGCCGGTCCGGCCGCCGCCCTCGCCGGCCTGTCGCCGCTGCCCGGCCTCGACAACCGGCCCCTGCACGTGGTCGGCCTGGTCGTCACCGTCGTCGGCATCGGGGCCACGCTCGCCGCCCAGCTCGCCATGGGTGCCTCGTGGCGGATCGGCGTCGACCCCGACGAACGCACCACCCTGGTGACCAGCGGCGCGTTCGGGCTCGCCCGTAACCCCATCTTCACCGCCATGGCGGCCACCACCCTCGGCCTGGCCCTGATGGTGCCCAACGCCGTCTCACTGGCCGCCTGGCTCGCCCTGCTCATCGCGCTGCAACTACAGGTCCGCGCCGTCGAGGAGCCGTACCTGATCGCCACCCACGGCGACGACTACCGCCGCTATGCGGCCAGAGTCGGCCGCTTCCTGCCCGGCCTGGGCCGAATCGGCGCGTAGAGGCGGGTCCCTAGCGCCTGCCCCGTAGGTAGGAGGGCGGGGCTCGGACGGAGCCCCGGGGTCTACCGCCGGAGCAGGACGAACCAGCCCACCCCGGCCACGGCGAGAAGGAGTGCCACCACGAGCAGGGTGAGCCCGGCCAGGAAGGGCATGGGGATGAGGAACGGTGCCTGCTGGAGCAGCAGACACGCGCCGAGCAGCGCCTGGCCGCCGCCGAGGCGGACGGGTTGGGACTGCTGGCCCGCCGTCAGGCGGGCGACCCGCACCCACGCCGAGGGAAAACGACGCGACACGGCCACACGCACGCCAAAGACGATCATGGCCAGGCTGAGGGCCACGATCACGAAACGCACGGCGGTCCATACCGGGTCCGGATCACTCAGGCTCATGCGGCCCATCATGCAAGGGACGTCAAGGTCGCACGCGGCATCGGCAGCGGCCCGCTCGTCGGCTCAGCCGCGGCTGTCGGAGGTGCGCAGTACGGTCCCGCCATGGCAGCCAGAATCAGCCTGACCCTCGACTGCAGGGACGCGAAGCTCCTCGGCGAGTTCTGGAAGACGGCACTGGGTTACGTGGACGAGCCCCCGCCCGCCCCCTTCCGAACCGTCGAGGAGTGGCACGCGAGTTTCAACCTGCCGGACGACGACCCGGTGGACGACGTGGCGTGGCTGTGCGATCCCGACGGCGTCGGGCCCCCACTCTCCATCCTCAAGGTGCCCGAGCCGAAGACGGCGAAGAACCGATTGCACATCGATGTCCGGGTGCCGGGGCACGGCACCCCCGACGAGCGGTGGGCGCGGATCAGGGCCGAGGCCGAGCGGCTGGTGGAGGCGGGCGGGACCGTCCTGAAGGACTTCACCGGGCACCACATCGTCATGGCCGACCCGGAGGGCAACGAGTTCTGCGTCGCCGCGGCCTCGGCGTGACGGCGCACCCCGTCCGCCTGCCCTGACTGCTGTCGACGGACGGATTGGGGACAGCGGTGGGCCACTCGACTCTGCCAGGCTGACCACCGACCCGCCCTGGTGTTCCGCGTGCGGCGGGGCCGGCGCGACGGGGGGGGATGGAGCGTGTCCGAGCACTCGGCCGCGCGGTCGGCACCGACCGCGCCGTTGGTGGTGAATCCGGGCCGCCTGGCGGTGGGACAGATGGTCGTGGTCGGCGCTGCTGCCGCCCTGTTCCTCCGCGGGACCGACAGCGGCCCGTGGGGGCTGTTCGCCCTCTTCGTGGGCGTGCGCGCCGTGCTGCTCGCCGGCGCGGCGGCGCTGCTGACGGTGACCTACCTGCTCGGCACGCTCACCCGCCACGGGTCGCGGCTGACCGAGAGCCCCGGCCGCCGGTGCGGCTGGGCCCTGCTCGTCTGGGCGGGCGGTGCCGCGCTCGTCGGCTACGGGCGTACCGCCCTCGGCCACCTCGGCTTCGAGCCCGACCGGCATCCCGAGGTCGGTCACTGGTTGCTGGGCCTGGGGGCGGCACTGGTGGTGGGCGTCTTCACCCGGTCGCGACAGGTACGGATCGCCTCCGCCGCGATGATCGCACTCTTCGTGGTGGGCACCGCCGCACTGCGAGCCCTCGGCTGATCGCGCGGGCCGGCGTGGCTGACGAATCCGGTTGCGGCGGGCGACCGCGCTGCGATTGGGTGCTGCCATGCCGACGGACCGTGTCGACTCCTACTTCATCTGCGGCACCCCGCGCACCGGCAGTTCCCTCCTGCTCGGGTTGTTGGAATCCACCGGTGTCGCCGGTCGTCCTCAGGCCTACTTCCGCTCGCCGGACGAGCCGCTGTGGGCCGACCGGTGGCGGCTTCCCCGCACGGCGGGCGGCGGCTTCGACTACGCGGACTTCGTCCGGGCCGCGCTCGCCGCGGGCCGGACCGACAACGGCGTGTTCGGCGCCAAGCTCATGTGGGGAACGCTGGAGGAGGTGGTCGCCAGGCTCGCGGCGGTCCACCCCGAGCTCGACGGCAACGACGTCGCGCTGCTGACCAGGGCGTTCGGCCGCACCGGCTTCGTCTACCTGCGACGCGACGACGTACTGGCACAGGCGGTGTCGCGGCTGCGCGCCGAGCAGACCGGCAGGTGGTTCATCGGCGGCAGTGGGGAGATCAGCGGCGACGCCGGCAACGGGCGGGCGCCCCGCTTCGATGCGAACGGGATCAGGCACTACATCGAGGAGATCAGGGAGCACAACGCGGCCTGGGAGGCGTGGTTCGCCACGTGGGGGATCCACCCACACGTCGTGCGCTACGAGGAACTGGCCGACGACATGGTCGCCACCACGCGCGGCGTCCTCGACTTCCTCGGGCTCGACGTGCCCGAGGACGGCTGCGCCGTCGTCGCCCGTCACCAGCGCCAGGCCGACGAACTGAACCGGCAGTGGATCGCACGGTATCGGGCAGAGGTGACCGACGACTGATCCGTCGACCGGCGGTCGGCTGGTCGACCGGCCGGGCCCCGACCCTTGACCGCGCTCGACGGGGCCGCAGGCGGGTCGACGGCGGTCAGGCCGGCCGGTGGGGTCAGCGCCGCTGTTGGCGGTGCTGGGCCATCCCGCCCTGGATCGCCTCCCAGACGCTCCGGCCGGCCTGCCGCAGCGTCTCCCCCGCCTGCTCGGCGAGCTGGGCCGCGCTCTGCGCACCCCCACCGCCACCGCCGGGGGTCTCGGGCCGCCGGCCCTGCCCGCCCTCGGAGGGGCCGCCCGACGGCTCACGCTGCCCGCCGCCGGGTCCGCCGACCCTCTCACCGCCCGGCTGCTGCGCGCCCTGTTCCGCACGCCGCTGTGCACCCTGCTCCGCACCACCCGGCCGCGGCCCGACCTGCTCGCCACCACCCGGCCGCTGCCCGACCTGCTCGCCGCCCGGCCGCTGCGCGCCGCGCTCCTCGCCGCCCGGCCGCGGCCCGCCCTGCTCCGGGGCGCCCCCCTGGCCTCGCTCCCGTTTCTCGGGCCCGCCCGACTCCCGGCGGGCCGCCTCGCGCCCCGCCTGCTCGCGTGCGCGCTGCGCCTGGCCCTGCTCGCCCCCGCCCCCTGACCCGCTGGCGAGGCCACCACCCCGGTGGGCCGGCCCGGCCCCAGGCTCCCCGCCCTGCCCTGGGCCGCCCTGCTCCCGCAGGGACTGGTCGGCGACCGCGCCGATCGCGCCCACCTGCTGGCCGAGATCGTCGGTCGCGCCGCCCCGCTCCACCGGGCCGGCGAGCTGCTCCACCGGGCCGGCGAGCTGCTCCACCGGGCCGACGCCCCGCTTCACCGGGCCGGTGAGCCGCTTCACCGGGCCGGTGAGCCGCTCCACCGGGCCGGTGAGCCGCTCCACCGGGCCGGTGAGCCGCTCACCCAGGTTGCCCATCTGCTGCGTAGCGCGGTTCACGTCGTCCAGGGCGGCCGTCGCCGTGTCCGACAGCGCCTGGATGACCTGCGGGTTGCGGTCGATGGTGGTCAGCGCGCGGTCGAGGATCTCCACCAGCTTCTCCAGCCGCACCTTGAGCAACGCCTCGGCGTGCGCCCCGGTGATGTCCAGCTCGACGCCCTGGAGGTGCACCCGGACCCCGGCGTCGAGCTGGAGAAGGTTGGCCAGTCGGGCCCGCAGGGAGACGTCGGCGTCCAGCTCGTCGACGGCGAGCCGGATCGAGTCGACCGACACCTCCGGTATGTCCAGCAGGACGTCCGGCTCGGCCTCCCCGCCCCGCCGGGCCGGCTCCGCCTCTCCGCCCCGGCGGGCAATCTCGGTCTCCCTGTCCCAACGGGCAGGCTCCGCTTCCCCGTCGCGTCGGTTCGATCGACCGCCGGTCCGGTCCTGATCCCGCTGCTGCGCGTTCTCGCTCATGCTCCCCGCTCCGCATCCTCCGGCCGGGCCGGCCGGGACCGTTCGGCGCGGGTACCCGCAATCCAGCCGAACATCCCGTCGGGACGGCGATGCGACCAAGGCGATCCGCGTCCTCGACGGTGGCCACGACGACGTCGCCGATTCCCGGCCACGGGTCAACGCGCCGGTGGGGTCGGCGTACCGGGAAGGCGGCATCGAAGCCGGCAATCGCGAAGCTGCGCACCCGGGCATCAGCCGGTATGGTCCGGGCCTATGGGACAGGAGATGGCTGACCCGGCCGGCATCCGGCAGGAGTCCGAACAGTTCGCGTTGCGCAGCGCCCTCCTGGTCCCCGCGCCCGCGGAGCGGGCGTTCGAGGTGTTCACCGGCGCGCTGGCGCAGTGGTGGGTGGTGGAATACACCTGGTCCGGACCGGAGCAGCTGGCCGACCTGGGCGTGGAGCCCCGCGCCGGCGGCATGCTCTACGAGATCGGCCCGCACGGCTTCCGCTGTGACTGGGGCCGGGTGCTGAGCTGGGATCCGCCGGAGCGGCTGGTCTTCACCTGGCAGATCGGGGCGGATCGGGCGCCGGTGCCCGATCCCGCGAAGGCGAGCGAGGTGGAGGTGCTCTTCCACCGGGACGGGCCGGAGCGGACCCGGGTGGAGGTCGAGCACCGGCACTTCGACCGGCACGGCGAGGCCGCGGAGGGCTACCGGCAGGCGTTGACCGCCGGCTGGCACGAGCTGCTCACCCGCTACGCCGCCAGGGTGGCCAACCGCGACGCCGGCTGACCGCCCTCCGACGGCCCACCCCCTACCGCGATCAGCCGGCCCGTGATCGTCACGATCGCGGGCCGTGTCCGTCCCCACCCCCGGGCCCCGGGCCCCGGGCCACCGCGCGACGGGCTCCGGCGGGTCAGCGGCCGAGGCCGGGACGCGCACCCGGTGCGGTGGCGACGCCCCGGCCGCCGAGGTCGGCGCGGTGGCCCGCCTCGGCCCCCGAGCCGAACCCGCCGCCGGCCAGCCGGCGCGGCGCGGCGGTACGCAGCCGTGGATACACCTCGGCGACGCGGTGTCGGACCCGGTCCGACCGGTCGGCCAGGACCAGTGCCACCGAGGGCGCGCCCGCCTCGGCGACCGCCCCCGCCTCCGCCGCCCTGAGCCGCATCCCGATCACCTGGGCGAACCCGGCCAGCCAGGAGCGCCGGAAGGCGGCAACGTGCGCGCCGGCCGGCACCTCGGCGCCGACCAGCCCGTGCGCGGCCTGCACCAGCAGCGACGTGAAGAGCAGCTCGACCCGTTCCAGGTCACTGGCGAAGCCGAAGAGGTGCATGGCGAAGCCGGCGCCCTCCTGCCGGCGGACGCAGCGGCAGCGCAGCGGATCGGCGACCGCGGCGAGCAGGCCGGCCTTGTCCCGGGCGTACGGGGCGACGACCTCCACCACCCGGTCGCCCACCGGGTCCGTGGCCGGGTCCCGGGCGGCCAGCAACGCCCGGTCCACGCCGTAGCGGGCGATCAGCTCGGTCGCCTTGGCCGTGAACGCGGCCGACTCGGCGGGGGTGCAGGCCGGGTCCTCGGCCTGGGCCAGCAGCTTGCGCACCTTGCTGAGCATGGCGTCGGACATGCCCCTCAGCCTGTCACGGCCAGCGGCCCCCGCCGCACCGCGCCCGACCGGCTGGCACCCCGGCGCTCCGGCCGGCGTGCCCCGCCGTCCCGGCCCGCGCCGCACGCCACGCACCCGGCA
>NZ_JBFABB010000051.1:0-48296 GCF_040640035.1 Micromonospora sp. NPDC023633
ACCCGCGCACGCTGAAGCGATGATCAAAGTCGCCATGATCCGGCTGATGGCCGCGCGCCTCGCCGGCGAGGACATCGAACCGCAAGGCCCCATCGGAACCGAAGCAGCCCGACGCCTCGACGACGAACTCAACCAGAAGTAGCCCTCCAGTTACCCAACACTCTCTTAGGCGCGCCCGCGGCGGGCACGGCGGAGCGCGACGGGCTCATCTGACCGCCGCCGGCCTCTGCAGCCCGCCGCTGACGCGCAGAAACGCCGTGCCCTGGCCGATCCCGACCAGCACGTTGATCACCACGAGCGCGGTCCAGAGCCCGATGATGCCCGTGGCGGAAGCGACCGGCAGGGCGATCACGGCGAGCACGCCGTAGAGGACGGAGAACACGACGAAGCTCGGCACGGTGCGCTTGAGACCGGTGAGGCCGAAGCCGAGGACGGCCTGGAGACCGTCGCCGAGGATGGCCAGGGCCACGACCGGCATCAGACCGATCATCACTTCGCGGACGTCGGGATCCACGGTGAACAGCGGGAGGAATACGGGACGCAGGACGACCAGCAGTGCGCACAGCGACCCGACCACGGTGGCGGCGACCAGCAGTCCGGCCCGCACGCTGCGGCGAACCCCCGGGATGTCGGCGGTCGCGGCCCGGCTGCTGACGAGCGGGATGCCCGCCTGACCGACCGCGACGGCAGCAGTGAAGGTCAGACCGACCAGCGCCGTGGCGATGCTGTGCGCGGCAGCGGCGGTCGTGCTGATCCGAGCGGCGGCGAACGCGAGCACGCCAAGGACGCCGAACTTGACCAGCACGGTGCCGGCCATGGGAATGCCGACCTTGGCCAACTCGAGCACCCGGCCAGGGTGCAGCCTGGCCACGGCGAGGCCGGACAACGGGGTGTCGAGCTTGGACCGCAGGCCGAGCATGGTCATCACACAGGTGGCCAGGTTCGCCACCAGCATGGCCAGGCCCGAGCCCACCAGCCCGAGAGCCGGCAGCGGCCCGATTCCGTTGACCAGCAGCAGCGACAGCACGGCCGTGCACGCAGCCGCGACCAGGCCGGCCCGCATCACGATCTTGCTGTGTCCCAGGCCGACGAGGCTCGATGAGGCCATCGCGGCGATCGAGCCCAGCAGCACAGACCCGGCCATCAGCAGCGGGAAGTAGCCCAACTCGGCGATCGTCTCGTCCGGTACCCCACTGGAACGCGCCAGCAGGCCCGCCCCGGACACTGCGGCCGCGCCGAGCAAACCGATTGTGATGGCGAGCCAGGTGCCGTCACGAACCACCTTGATCACGCTGTCGCGGTCTTGGGCCGCCGCCGACACGAACGGCATGACGCCGCGCACCGCTCCGGTGACCGCGGCGGTCGCCGGGAAGTAGACAGCGCCAGTCAGCGCGAACGCCGCGAGAGCCACCGTGCCGAACCGGCCCAGCGCGGCCGTGTTCACCAGCGCGCTGACGGAGGCCGCGATCATCGAAAGGTACAGTGGCGCGGCCACCGCGACGATCTTTCTCGTGTCGCCGCGCTGGTCTGCCGGTTCATGCTCGGTCACGGAGTCCTCCGGTCTTCGGCTATTGTCGCTGATCAATTGACTACAGTCCCGCCGGCGACCCAAGCTGGAGACATGCTCGCATATCGTTTCGCCGCGCTTTTTCCCGGCCAGGGTTCGCAGAGGCCCGCGATGGCCGCCCAACTCGCCGCGGCTGACGCTCGATCGCGCACGCCGTACCTCGACATCGCCGACGATCTACTGGACATGCCGCTGCGCCGACTGTGCTTGCAGGGTTCGGCCGACGAGTTGCGCGACACGGCGGTGGCCCAGCCGGCCATCCTGCTCACCAGCCTGATCGCCCTCGAACTGCTGCGCGAGCGTGGCCTGGAGCCGTCCGTCACGGCCGGACACAGCCTCGGCGAGTTCACCGCGCTGGTCGCCGCAGGAGTGCTGGAGTGGACCGACGCGCTGCGGCTGGTGCACCGCCGCGGGCAGATGATGTCCAAGGTCGGGCGGACGGCGCCCGGCGGGATGGCTGCGGTGCTCGGCATCGACGCCGCCCGCGTCGAGGAGATCTGCGCCCGGGTAGGACGGGCAGGTGACGGCACCGTCGAGGTGGCCAACTACAACTCCGAGCGCCAGACGGTCGTCTCCGGCACCACGACCGGGGTCGCGGCGGCGAGCGCCGCCGCCCGTGAACTCGGTGCCGACGTGGTCGCGCTCAAGGTCTCGGCGCCGTTCCACTGCAGCCTCATGCGTGACATCGAGCAGGAGTTCGCATCGGCCCTGGCCGAGGTCGCCTTCGCCACGCCGAGGATTCCGGTCGTCTCCACGGTCACCGCACAGCCGTTGATGGACGGGCAGGCGGCCGCTGGGGCACTGCAACGTCAGCTCTGCGCGCCCGTGCGCTGGCACGAGGTCGTACGCACGCTCGCCGAGCAGGAGGTCAGCGGGTTCGTCGAGGTCGGCGCAGGTCGGGTGCTGACCAACCTTGGCCGCGCGATCGCCCCAGGCATCCCTACGGTGCCGGCGGGCACCACCGCGCAGCTCGACGCGGCGGCGGCCCGCCTCCGCGCCCCGGAATAGCCGACCGGTCACAGCTCGGCGCAGCGGTTCTTGAGCGCGGCCAGGTGGTGCAGACCGCGCAGTACCTCATCGGCACCGACGCCGAAGTCGATGAGGCACGCGAGCTCGTCCACACCCAGGTCGGCGGCTCGCTCGACCAGCGGCACGCAGCTGTCGACCGAGCCGATCAGGCAGCGCTCGCCGACGAACTGCTGGAAGGCGTGCTCCAGCAGTTCGTCGAGTTCGGCCGGGGACAACTCGTCGACAGCGGGCGACCCCGGCCGGTTGACCGCGAACAGGTCCATCGAGGTGCGCATGTACGCCGTCATGGGCGACCGCGACACGGCGACCGCCTCTTCGACCGACGCCGCCAGGAAGGTGTGCACCATGAGCGCCACCCGCTCGTTGCCGGCGTCGTGGCCGTGCTGCTCCATGGCGTCGCCGTACTCGGCGAGGTTGGCCTCCAGGCGGTCGAACGACTGGCCCAGCAGGTGGGTCAGCACGCCTATGCCGAGCTCGCCCGCGAGCGAGAAGGTCGACGGTGATCCGGCAGCGGTCATCCACAACGGCGGCAGCGGCTGCACCGGCCGCGGGTAGCTGCGGACCTCGACGACCTGCCCGGCCGGGTCGGTACGCGGGACCGACCCGCCGGCCCACAACCGGGTGAACTCGGCGATGGCGGCGCGCATGTTCTCCCGGCGGCCCGCGAACCGCTGCGGCGCGAGCACGAAGTCGCGCGGGTTCCAACCGGACGCGAAGGCCAGCCCGGTCCGGCCCCCGGAAAGCTGGTCCACCATGGACCATTCCTCGGCCACCCGAAGTGGGTCGTGCAGCGGCAGGACCACGCTGCCGGCGCGAATGTGAACGGACCGGGTGGCGGCAGCGACCGCGGCGCCGGTGACCGCCGGGTTGGCGAACGGCGCACCGAACTCGTGGAAGTGCCGCTCCGGCGTCCAGACCGCCTCGAATCCGTGCGTGTCGGCGAACCTCGCCGCCTCCAGCAGCAGTCGGAGCTGCTCGGCGGCGTCGTCACCGCTGGCGAAGAAGAAGAGGCTGAACTTCATGAGGGAGTTCCTTGCGGCAGTGGGGTACGGGGGTCGAACACGATCGCGTAGAGCGCCTCGCGGTAGGCGGCGAGCACGGCGGGTCCGCCGGTCTGCCGGGCGACGACCTGGAACGACTCCGCCGAGTCGTACACCGCGAAATGCAGGCGCAGTTCGGGTTCGAGTAGATCCGGACCGACCGGTACCAGGCTGGCCGCGCCGAGGCGGGCAGGGCCGCGCCCGGCGCGGGCGTAGTTGAACACCACCGGCGGTCCGAGGTGGCCGCCCGGCGCCACGGCGCCGGCCGCGTCGGCCAACGGCAGCGCCCGCAGTTCGAACAACTCCTCGACGCGAGTGCGAACGTCGGCCAACAGCTCGCCAGCGGGCAACTGCGACCGCACCGCGATCCGCAGCGGAACGATGGTGGCGAAGCCACCGACGGTGGCGTCGAGTTCGGGACCCGTCCGGCCGTCCATGGGCACGGCGAGTACGGCCTCGCCGCCGTCCAGGCGGGCCTGCGCGGCGGCGAACGCGGCCAGGTGGACGGTGAACGGCGTGGTCCGCAGCTCGCCGCAGACATGGCGGATCGCCGACTGCAGCGCCGCGCTGGGCGCCCATCCGGACCGCGTGACCGTCATTGTCGTGGCTGCCGGGAGCCGTCCGTCCGGCGGCGACGTCCAGCCGTCCCGGACCAGCACCTCCCGGGCCCGGGCGATCGGGGCGTGCGGCCCGTTGCGCCAGGTCAGATGACGCAGGAACCCGTCGTCCTCGGGGCCGAGCGCTGCCGGGGCGTCGTACGCCATGACCAGCTCGTCCAGGAAGACGGCCAGGCCACGCCCGTCCAGCACGGCCTTGTGCAGGGTGAGCCCGAGCAGGCTGCGCTCCTGCGACGCCCGCGCCAGCACCAGTCGGACCGGGTGGCTGCCGCTCAGGTCCAGCGGGTCGGCCTGGAGCAGGTCGTGGAGGGCACGGGGGTCGTCGAGGCCGTCCACCTGGCGCAGCTCGACCGGATCGGTGGCGAGCACGAGCCGCTGACCCACCCGTCGCAGTCGCAGCGCTGCCTGCCGGCGCACCACGGCGTCCAACGCCCGTTGCAGGCGCACCGGGTCCACCGGGCCGTCGGCCTGGTAGACGAAGGTCTTCTGGTGCGTCGGGTGCGGCGTCGTCAGCAGCCACGCCAGCCCGGGCGGGGGCGCCTGCGGCAGCACGGGAGCGGGCAGCTCGACGCCGGTCGGCGGGGTCCGCTCGCCACCGCTGCGCGCCTCGACCAGATTCGCGACGGCGGCCGGGGTGCTGGCGCGGAAGAACTCCGGCACGCTCAGTGCGATGCCGAACTCCGTGCGCACGCGGTGGACCAGCGTGGTCGCCAGCAGCGAATGGCCGCCGGCCTCGAAGAAGTCGTCGTGGTCGCCGAGCCCCGGCCGGTCCAGGGCCTCGCGGAACAGCGCGAGGACGCGCTGCCCGAGACCGGTGTCAGCGGGATCGGCGGGCACGCTGACCTGTGCCGCCGGTCGGGGCAGCCGGGCCGCGTCCACCTTGCCGTTGGCATTGACCGGGAGCGCGGGCACGGCCGTGAACGACGCCGGGACCATGTATGACGGCAGTTCCTCGCGTAGCCGTTCGCGCAGGCGGGCGATGGCCGGTTCGGGCGGCCCGTCGAGGACCAGGTACGCGTGCAGCGTACGGTCGCCCTCGTCGCCGTGCGCAACGATCGCGACGTCCGCCACCTCCGGCGACCGCCGGAGCACCACCTCCAGCTCACCCAACTCCACCCGGAAACCGCGGATCTTGACCTGCTGGTCGGCTCGGCCCAGGAACAGCAGGTCTCCGGAGGGAAGTAGTCGGGACCGGTCGCCGCTGCGATAGCTGCGCGCCCCACCCGGCCCCTCGTGGTCGAACCGGCGCCCGGCGGGGCCGGCGTCGCCGGTGTAGCCGGTAGCCACACACGGCCCGGCGATGACCAGGTCGCCCACGCTGCCGCGTGGCACGTCCACGCCGTCTTCGTCGACGATGCGCAGCACCACGTTGTCGATCGGGCGGCCGATCGGCGCGTACCGCGGCCAGTCCGCGGGCGTCTCGCCGAATCGGTACGACGTGACCACGTGGGTCTCGGCCGGACCGTAGTTGTTGATCAGCGCGCAGTCGGGCAGTCGCGTGAAGAACGCGACGAGGGACTCGCCGACGCGCAACTGTTCACCGGTCGAGGCGATCTCGCGTAGCGATGCCAGCAGGGCGTGGTCGGCCGCGGGGCGGGCCGCCAGCGCGTGCAGCAGCGACACCGGCAGGATCGCCTTGCTCACCTGCTGTTCGGCGATGAAGCGCAGCAGCAGGTCATGGTCGTGCTTGACCTCGTCGGTCGCGATGTGCAGGGAGCCTCCGGCGCAGAGCGCGGCGAAGGTCTCGTGGAAGGCCGCGTCGAAACCGAAGGAGGCCAGTTGGAGAAACCGCACGGGCCGGGTCAGGCCGCTGGTCTCCCAGTGGATCAGGTTGGCCAGCGCCGCATGCGGGAAGTGGATCCCCTTCGGCCGTCCGGTGGTGCCGCTTGTGTAGGTCAGGTAGGCGCCGACGTCGCCCGACACGTCGTCACCGGGTAGGCGTCCGGTCCAGCGCCCGGCCACGGCCGGATCGGACAGGTCGTACCGGTTCAGGTCCGCCGTGATGTCGAGGGTGTCCTCGGAGTCGACGCACACCACGTGCGCACCGCAGTCGGCCAGAATCGCCGCGGTCCGCCGAGGCGGGTGGTTGAGGTCGACCGGTGCCGGGGTCGCACCTGCGCGCAGTACGCCGAGCAGCGCGCAGACCGCCGACACCTCGCGGCGCATCGCGATCGCGACCACGTCGCCCCGTTCGACCCCGCGCCGGTGCAGCTCCTGAGCGATGCCGCCGGAGACTTCGGCCAGGTCGCGATAGGTCAACGACCCCGCCCCATCGGTCACTGCCAGGGTGTCGGGGTGTCGCGCCGCGGCGTCGAGGAACCACGCGTGGACGGGCCCCGCGGGCACCTCGGTGCGAGGCCCGGTGAGGGCCGCGGCCGACCAGGCACGCGCGGACGGCGGCTCGACGGGCAGGTCGCGCAACCGGGTGTCGGGCTTGGCCAGTGCCTCCCGGATGATGGTGCGCAGCATCTGCACCCAGCGGGCGACGGTCTGCTCCGCGAAGGCGTCGGAGTGCAGCAGGCGGGCGCCGACCCCGCCCTCCGTCAGCCACCAGTCCAGCTGAAGCTCCATCGGGCTGCCGCCGGTGTCGAACGGCACCGCTTCCACGGTGAGCCCGGCGGGACCGTCGGGCCGCGACGACGCGGTGTCGAGCATGTTGAACAGCACCTGGCACAACGGCGCGGCGGACATCTCGCGGGCGCCCCGCACCGACCTGGCCAGCACCTCGAACGGGATGTCCTGGTTGTCCAGACCGTCGCGCTGGGCGCGGGCCGTACGACGTACCAGCGAGCGGAAGTCGTCGTCCGGCTCTACTCGCAGCCGCAGCGGCAGGGTGTTGACGAAGTTGCCGATGAGGTGCTCGGTCCGTGGCCGGTGCCGGCCCGAGACTGGCACCCCCACCACGACCTCGCGCACCGCGCCGACCCGGCTGAGGAACAGCCCGAACGCGGCCAACATGACCGCGAAGGGGGTGGTGCCCTCCTGGCCGGCCAGCCGGCGCAGTCCGTCGTCGGCGCCGGCGAGCGCGAACCCGCGCCGGCCGCCCCGGAACGACGGTTCGGCGCTGCGAGGGCGGTCCGCGGGCAACTCCAGCGCCTCGGGCGCGCCTCGCAGCTCCCGGGTCCAGTAGTCGAGTTGGCGGGCGGCCTCGGCCGAGTCGAGCCAGCGGTTCTCGGCTCGCACGTATTCGAGAAAGACCCCGTCGATCGGCGCCAGGCCGGCCGGCGCGCCACCGGTGCGCTGCTGGTAGTACGCGTACAGGTCGTGCAGGAAGATGCCGGTGGAGCGGGCGTCGGCGAACATGTGGTGCACCGCCACGGCCAGTACGTGCCGATGCGTGTCCATCCGCAGGACGCGGGCGGTCAGGGGCGACCCGTCCAGCGCGATGGGCGCGTCGAGCAGCGCCGTGATCTCGGCCTGCAACTCCTGCTCGGTGCCGCAGTCGACCACCGGCACCGGCACCGGGCCGGCGGGTACCACCTGCTGCACGGGCCCGTCCGGAGTCTCCGTCACGGACAGGCGCAGGCTCTCGTGCCGACGAACCACGTCGCCGATGGCGGCGCGCAGGGCCTCGATGTCGAGTGGACCGCGCAGGTCGGCCAGGATCGGCACGTGGTAGGCCTCGGCAGCGCCGGGCAGCTGGGACAGGAAGTGGAACCGTCGCTGCAGGGCGGTCAGCGGAACCGGCCCCGGGGCGGCGGGCGTTTCCGCCTCGGGCGCGACGGGCACGGAGGCGGCGGTATGGACGAGCGCTGCCAGCGTACGGGGGGTGGGAGCGGCCATGAACGAGCCGACGCGGACGTCCACGCCCGCGAGCGATCGGGTGCGCGCGACCACCCGCAGCGCGGCCAGGGAGTCACCGCCGATGGCGAACAGGGAGTCGTCGGCACCGATGCCGGTCCGGCCGAGCACATCGGCGAAGACCGCCAGGGCGATGTCGAGTGGGTCCGCGGCTGCCGCCGTTTGGACCGTGTCACCGGTGTCGGGCGTCGGCGCCGCGGTTGCGGCTGCGGGGACTTCGCCGTCGGCCCCGGGCGCCGAGAGCCAGTGCCGCTCGCGGCGGAACGGATGTCCGGGCACGGTGACGACCGCGCCGGCCTCGGCTGGGCCGGGTTCGTCGAGGACACCGGCCACCCAGGCGGCGGCCATGGCGACTCGCAGGCCATCGAGACCCGGCTCGGCCGCGCTCACGGATGCGGCGTACGGAAAGAGCGCTTCCGGCAGTGGGTCGGCGCCGGGGACGGGCACGAGATCGACCACCGCGTCCACTCTAGGAGGCAGGGTGCGACGCCCCGGCGCCGGCGGGGCACCGGCCAGCAGTGCGACGAGGTCGGGGGTCTGACCCTCGGCGTGGAACTGGTTGCCGTCGGCGTCGTACCAGGCGACGGTGCAGGGGTGGACGGTCAGGCCCGCCGCGGCGGCGGCAGGTGTGGCACCGCGGGCCAGACGGCTGACGGCCTCGATGCCGTCCGGGTACGTGAGCACCCCGGCTAGCACCGCCGCAGCCGCCGTGGTGTCCCGGTCGGACACGACGGCGCTGATCGCGAGGTCGTGTTGCTGCCAGACGTGTGCGAACGCCAACGCGACTGCGGCGGGTGTGCCGAGCGCGGCCAGATCACGCACCTGTGCCGCCACGGACAGCCGCTCGAGCAGACCGTCCAACGCCGAACCGTCCGCGCGAACGCAGCGCACCCGTGCCGCCGCTCCGCGCGTCCCCGTCGCCGCGACGAGGGACTCCAGCTCGCCGCCCGGGTACCGGACGAGCACGCGGCGCAGGCTGTGCCGCAGGTGGCCGCGACGCAGGGTGTGGGCGGTGTCGCGAGCCGCCTCGGCGTCGGCCCCGGCAAGCGCGGCACGCAGTTGCGCCTCGACCGCGTCCAGATCCTCGGTCCGGCGCGCGGTGAAGGGGATCACGATCGGCGCGGCGGTGGCCGGTGGCGCCGGGGCCTGGGCCGGTGGTGACTCCACCAGCAGGTGGACGTTGGTGCCTCCGACCCCGAACGAGCTCACCGCCGCAATGCGGCGCGCGGCGGGCCACGGGGTGCCGGCCGCGCAGACGCGGAACGGGGTGCTGGCGAAGTCGATGTGCGGGTTGGTCCGCTGCGCGTACAGCGACGCCGGGATGAACCCGTGACGGACGGCCAGGAGCGCCTTGGCCAGGCCGGCTGCCCCCGAGGCGGAGTCGAGGTGGCCGATGTTCGACTTCACCGAGCCGACCAGGCAGGTGCCGGTGCCGGCGGTGCTGCCGCGGAACGCCTCGGTCAGGCCGGCGATCTCGATCGGGTCGCCCAGGGCCGTGCCGGTGCCGTGCGCTTCCACGTAACCGATCTCGCCCGCGTCGATCCCGGCGAGCCGGTGCACCCGGCGGATCAGTGCCGCCTGTCCGGCCGCGCTGGGCGCGGTGTAACCGGTCTTGGCGCCACCGTCGTTGTTGATCCCACTGCCGCGGATCACGGCGAGCACCCGGTCGCCCTCCAGCAGAGCGTCCTCGAGCCGTCTGAGTACGAACAGCACGATGCCGCTGCCGAAGACGGTGCCGTTCGCGTCGGCGGAGAAGGGCCGGCACACCCCGTCGGGCGAAGCGATGCCGCCCTCGACGTAGGTGTAGCCGGAGTCGGTGGGCTTGATGCTCACCCCGCCCGCTATCACGGCGTCGGCCTCGTAGTCGACCAGCGCCCGGCATGCCTGATGGATCGCCGCCAGGCCGGACGAGCACGCGCAATCGACAGCGATGCTCGGCCCGGTCAAGCCCAGTCGGTAGGACACCTGCGTCGCGGCGAACCCTCGGTCGTTGCCCATGAGAACCCTGTGCCAACCCAGACGCCGTACGGATGACCCCTCCGGCCACACGTGGTGCAGCAGGTAGTCGGAGTGGTTCATGCCGACGAAGACGCCGATGTCGCCCCTGAAACGTGCCGGGTCGATCGCGGCATCCTCGAGCGCGCGTACCGAGGTCTCCAGCAGGAAGCGCTGCTGCGGGTCGGTGGCGGCGCACTCGGCCGGTGTCATCCCGAAGTACTCGCCGTCGAACAGCGCGGGATCGGCGAACCGCTTGCGACGCGCCACATGGCCGGGACCACCGCCCGTGACCTGTTCGGTGGGGATGTCCTCGACCGGGTCGGCACCGTCGCAGAGAAGACGCCAGAACTCTTCGACCGAGTCGGCACCGGGTACGCGGCAGGCCATGCCGACTACAGCGACCGCCGACAGGTCCTCCTCGTCGGTCGCGAGGTCAGCGTGGTCTGCGGTCACAGTTCGACCGTCTCGGCGTCGTCCTGGGCGTGGTCGGAGCGCATCTGGCTGTACAGCGACGACAGCCGCACCCGGGCGGCCACCCGTTCGGTCATCTCGGCCAGGGTCTCGGACTCGAGTAGATCCACGAGGGTGCACCGGACATGGAGCCGGTCCAGGATGCGGGCGAGCATACGGGCGGCGAGGATCGAGTGGCCGCCGAGTTCGAAGAACCGGTCATCGGGCGAGACCCGGTCGACGCCGAGCACCTCACACCAGATCTCCGCCAGTTCGGTGGCGACGTCGACGCCGGCCATGTCCACCTGCGCCGCGCCGGTCGTCCCAGGCACGGGCTCCGCGGGCGCCGGGGCGCTCTGGTCGAGGAGCCAGTGCCTGCGCGGCTCGAACGCCACCGGTAGATGGGCACGCGGCCCGTCCGGCAGCGGCCGCAGTGCGGCCCAGTCCACGTCGGCGCCGGCTTCCCAGCAGGACGCGAGCATCCGCAGCAGGGACTCCCAACTGGCAAGCGCGTGGGCCAGCGGCAGCGCCGCCGGATCGTCGGGGCGGTCGAGCAGCCCCATGAACCCGCACCGGGCCTCCTCGGCCAGGTCGTCAGGTGCCGGCGCGGCCCCTGCCAGGAGCACGATCCCGCTGTGGCGCAGCACGACATCGCAGCGCAGCGGGCCCGGGGTGGCCGCGGCAAGAGCTACCGCGATGGATTCGGCGATGTCGTCGCAGCGGGTGAGGTCGCCGCCCTCGGCGACCACGCGCATGCCGTCGATATGCAGGCGAGCACACTCCGCTGCGACCGCCGGGGACACCGATCCGGCCGCGGCGAGGGCGAGGAAGGCTCCCGCCCCAGCCCCGGTCAGGGTGTCCGCCTGCACACCGAGGCGGGCGAGCGCTTCGATCAGCCGCAGCGGAGCGGGAGCAGCCGACGGGGCGGCCCCGAGACGCTCCAGCACCGCGCCGGCCGGGTCCAGCGAGTCGGGCAGGGCGAACACGATGCCCTTGGCGGGCGGCGCGGGCCGCGCCGCACCGAAGGCCGTCGCGACCTCGCCCTTGGTGGCCAGCACGGCCGCTTGCCGGAACTGCTGAAACGTCTTGCGGCGGGCGAGGGTGGCCGCCAGCGCCGCAGGGGTGGCATCCGAAGTGGCGACGGCGGCCCGAAGCGCGGTGAAAGCGGCCTCGGTGTGCGCCGACACAGGCAGCACCCAGACGGCGTCCTCGTCGACGCGCGCTTGTTCACCGAAGTCCGGTGCCTGCTCGATGACGACATGGGCATTGGTGCCGCCGACGCCGAGCGAGGTGACCGCCGCCCGGCGCGGGCCGGGCACCGCGGGCCAGGGATGGGCGGTGCCACTCACGTACAGTCCGGTGTCTTCGAGCCGGATGGCCGGGTTGAGGTCGCGGTGGCCGGGAGTCGGGGGGACCATCCCGTCGCGCACCGCGAGGACGGCCCGGATGAGCCCGGCGACGCCGGCCGCCTCGTCGAGATGCCCGATGGCCGACTTCACGCCTGCGACGGCGCACGAGCCCGTTGCGCCGAGGCTGGCCCGTGCCTCGACCAGCGCAGCCATCTCGACCGGATCGCCCAGCGGGGTGCCGGTGCCGTGGGCCTCCACGTAGGAGACCGACGCGGCGTCGACCGCCGCGTCGGTCAGCGCGGCGAGGATGACGTCACGCTGCCCCCGAACGCTGGGCGCGGCGAAGCTGAGCCGGTCGCCGCCGTCGTTGTTGAGCGCTGAACCGCGGACCACGGCGTAGACCCTGTTGCCGTCACGCCGGGCGTCGGCGAGACGCTTGAGGACGACCACGCCGGCCCCGCTGCCGGGCACCGTGCCGTCGGCGGCCGCGTCGAAGGGCCGGCACCGCCCGGAGGAGGACATGACACCACCGTTGCGGCGGAGGTAGCCATGGCTGTCCGGCAAGGTGATGGAGACGGCGCCGGCGAGGGCCAGGTCGCAGTCGCCGGCTTGCAGGGCGCGCCGGGCCACGTGCACCGCAGCTAGCGAGGTGGAGCACATGGAGCTGACGTAGACGCTGGGACCGTGTAGGTCGAGGTGGTAGGAGACGAGCAGGGGCAGTGCGGCGGGCAGGTCCCAGGGCAGTCGAGGCTCGGCGGCGCCGACGGGGCGTCGGGCGGCGTAGCGGTTCTCGCCCGCCCCGGCGAAGACCCCGACGGATCGGGTGTCGGCGCCGGACCACCCGGCATCGTCCAACGCCCGTACTGCTTCTTGCAGGAACACCCGGTGTTGCGGATCCATGGACGCCGCGTCGGCGGGGGCGATGCCGAAGTACGCGGCGTCGAATTGATCGATCCCGTCCAGCAGGCCGGCGGTCGGCACGTAATCGGGATGCCTACGCAGCGACTCGGCGACACCGCGCTCGGCCTGGCCTGCGTCGTGGAGTGTGGTGGTCACGATCTCGCCCGCGAAGGCGAGCCGGGCGAACTCCTCGACGTCGGCGGCGGCGGGGAACCGGCAGGCCATGCCGATGATCGCCACGTCGGTCCGGTGCAGGCTCTCGGTTCCAGCCATGTCGGTCGGTACCTCTCCAGGGTGATTCCGTATCTGCCGGCTCGACCGCCGCCTGCGTATGGTGAACAGGATCGGCGGCCAGGCCGGTTTGCCGGGTCGAGCGCCGACCCGCAGGTCGGAGTGCGGGGCGCAGGAATCCCGCTGCCGGCGCGGTATGGCGGCGGGGGCACCGACGGGAATGAAGTTGGCGCTGGTCGGCCGGCGTCGTCACCGTGCACCGGTGAGCGTGCATACCTGATCGATCCCGAGTCGGGACACGGCGCACCGGCGACACCTCCCCCGTGGCGCGTCGAGCAACTCTCACAGCGCCGGGCTGCGAATTCCCCGGAATCTAGCTCAGGGACGCCGAGCCCGGAACATGCTGTGACTTTTGCCATATCGACGTCAATGTCAATCGATGCGGCCCGCCTCGTCGGAGATTCTCCAGCCGTTGACACCCGTCATAGCGGATACGACGTGGCAGTACGCTGGTTTGCGATAAGTGCGAATTCCAAAGCCGCGCCGGCGTTTCCGGCGAGTCGCTCCGGCCGTGCCGCTTCGAGCCTGTCCCGGGACGCGCCGGCCCGGCCGACGTGGCTTCGGATGCCGCGAACCCGTCACCGAGCAGCAGCCGACCCGCGGGTTTGTCGATCGCCCCTCGCCGCCAGATGAGGCCCCGAAATCCGAACAAGTCCCTGCGCGTTTGGACCCGTTTCCCGACGTCCGAGCAGCCACGGAGCAGCATTGGGATCGCCGTTCACGCGGGCTGCCACCGGGTTCGCACCCCCCTCCCACATCCTTCCTCGCCTATCCGGAGGCGGGCGCAGCAACACCACAGACACGGCATCCGCCTGACCGATGACCTCGTTGCGGAAGGCGGATTGAGGATGGTCAGTCGCGGGCGGCGTCGTGCAGCAGCCGCACCGCCTCGGGCGCCAAGTCGATCAGCGTGTTCAGGTCCGCGTTGGCGAACCGGCCGGGTTCCCCGGGCAGCACGCACAGCGAGCCGACAGGCTGGCCGTCGAAGTGCAGCGGCACTCCGGCGTAGCTGTGCACTCCGGTGATCATGACCGAAGGGCTTCGGCGAGCCAGCCACCGACTCCGTGGGTCGCGGCCAAGATCCCGGCGTCGTTGAGGATCAGTGACACCCCCGCGCACGGAGCTCGCAATGCAGAGGCGACGCGATCGACGAACCGTTGCAATGCGATCGGGGCGCCCTCGGCGTTCGGCAGCAGGGCCGCGACCGCCTCTAGCCGCTCAGGGCGAACCAGCGCATCCTGCGTGGTGTTGTTGTGGGGTGCAAGCAGCATGAAGGCACCTTCCATCTCGGCAAACACCGAAGTCACGGCGGGGACGGTCGCCCGTGGGGTGCCAAGCAACAACAACACGGTTGCCGACTGTGCGCAGGTCTCGCCATCGGCTCACACCGCGCGATCCGCTCCGGGAATCCTGAGCCGGCGCCTGCGGGACAGGAAAGTGACGCTGATGCCGATGCGGGCAAATTGCGTGGTCGACCTATGGCCTCGGCTCCCAGCCGGCCTACCACGAGGCCGACTCGAGCCACGGGAAATCGAGTCATCGGCGAGCGTCATAGGCCCGCTGGGCCACCGGTCGCGGCCAGGCGACGCGACGTCTCCTCTACCAGGCGCGTCGTGGCAACCCGAGAGCGGCCCTCCGGCGCGGGCACACGTTGTGGGACAACCCGCCAGCCGTCGCCGAGCGGCGTTGACCCTGGCTCATTACCCAGCGGTCACGGCCGGGCTGATGTGACCGCCGCCTCACCTCATATACCCTAGGGGGGTATGGGTATATTGTGTGGTGAGCGGGTGAGAGCCGCCCGCCGCGAACCGACAGGGGAGACCGTCATGCCGACCCATACCTACACCGTGATCGGGATGACCTGCTCGCACTGCGTCAACTCGGTCAGCACTGAAATCCGGCAGATTCCCGGCGTGACCGACGTCCAGGTCGATGTGGCCTCCGGCGCGGTCACCGTCACCAGCGACCGGCCTCTCGACGACGCGGCGGTCGCCGCCGCCGTCGACGAGGCGGGCTACGAACTTGCGAGGTAGGTTATGAACAACGCTGTCAAACTCGGCGGCTTCGGGATCGGGCTGGCGGCCGTGTACACGGCTGCCCTCGGCCTCGGTCACGCTTCCGGCCCCACCCGGACCCCGCCTGCCCCGGCTGCCGCCCATGGCGGTCATGCCGCCAGCTCGAGCGTCGCACCGGCCGCCGCGCTGCCGGCTGGCCTGCAGATCTCCCAGGACGGCTACCGGCTCACCCCGATCAGCAGCGAATTGTCCACCGGCGCGCCGCAACCGTTCCGGTTCCGGATCATCGGACCCGACGGCGCCCCCGTCACCAAGTACACGACCAACCACGACAAGGACCTGCACCTGATCGTGGTGCGCCGCGACCTGGCCGGTTTCCAGCACGTCCACCCGCAACTGGAAAACGACGGCACCTGGTCGATCCCGCTCGCCGTTCCCGCCGCCGGGCAGTATCGGGTGTTCGCCGACTTCCAGCCCGCCGGACACGCCGACGGTCTCACCCTCGGCGCCGACGTGCCGGCATCCGGCGACTACCGACCCCGGCCGCTACCGGCCGCCGAACGCTCCACGACCGTCGACGGGTACACCGTCACCCTCACCGGTGACCTCATCCCCGGCGGCTCCTCGAAACTGACGCTGTCAGTGAGCAAGGACGGCAAACCGGTCACCAACCTGCAGCCCTACCTCGGCGCCTACGGCCATCTCGTCGCACTGCGCGACGGCGATCTGGCGTACCTGCACGTGCACCCCGACGGCGAACCCGGTGACGGCCGTACCTCTCCCGGCCCGGACGTGGTCTTCCACACCGAAGTTCCCGCCGCCGGCGGCTACCGGCTCTACCTGGACTTCCAGCACGGCGGGAAGGTGCGTACCGCCGAGTTCACCGCCGTCGCCGGCACCCCGGTTCCCGCAGCCGAAACGCCGGCCACCTCGTCTGCGCCGAGCCCGTCCGGGCACGGCGCAGACGGCCACACCCACCAGTAAGGAGAAGCGCTCATGGCGATCACGCGGCCGCTGGAAACGGCCCCGAACCAGATCGAGTTGTCGATCGGCGGCATGACCTGTGCCTCCTGCGCGTCGCGGATCGAGAAGAAGCTCAACCGGATGGACGGCGTCACCGCCACCGTCAACTACGCCACGGAGAAGGCGTCCGTGGCGTACGACGACGGCGTCACCGCCGAAGAGTTGATCTCCACGGTGGAGAAGACGGGCTACAGCGCCGCTCTGCCTCCACCCCCGCAGCGCGCCGACGACTCGGCGGAGCAGGCCCAGCCCGTCGACGAGCTGCGCCCACTACGAACCCGGCTGTTCACCGCGATCGCGCTCAGCGTCCCGGTGATTCTCCTGGCCATGGTCCCGGCCTGGCAGTTCACCTACTGGCAGTGGGCGTCGCTGACCCTGGCCGCGCCGGTCGTCGTCTACGGCGGGCTGCCGTTCCACCGGGCAGCCTGGACCAACCTGCGGCACGGCGCTGCAACCATGGACACACTTGTGTCGCTGGGCACCCTCGCGGCGTTCGGCTGGTCGCTGTGGGCACTGTTCCTCGGCACGGCCGGCACCCCGGGCATGACGCACCCGTTCAGTTTTGACATCGGCCGCACCGACGGCGCCGGCAACATCTACCTCGAGGCCGCGGCCGGCGTGACCACGTTCATCCTGGCCGGCCGCTACTTCGAGGCCCGGTCCAAGCGCCGCGCCGGCGCCGCCCTACGTGCTCTGCTGGAGATGGGTGCCAAGGACGTCACCGTGCTGCGCGACGGCACCGAGGTGCGGATCCCGGTCGGGCAGCTCGCGGTGGAGGACCGGTTCGTGGTGCGGCCGGGGGAAAAGGTCGCCACCGACGGCGTGATCGAGGACGGCACCTCCGCCGTCGACGCGAGCATGCTGACCGGTGAGTCCGTACCCGTCGAGGTCGGCCCAGGCGACACTGTGGTCGGCGCGACCGTCAACGCCGGCGGCCGGCTGATCGTCCGCGCAACCCGGGTCGGGTCGGACACCCAGCTGGCGCAGATGGCCAAGCTGGTCGAGCAGGCCCAGACCGGCAAGGCCGCCGCCCAGCGATTGGCCGACCGGATCTCTGGCGTGTTCGTCCCGATCGTCATCGCCCTCGCCGCCGGCACCCTCGGCTGGTGGGTCGGCACCGGCAGCGGCTGGACGGCGGCGTTCACCGCCGCCGTCGCCGTACTGATCATTGCCTGCCCGTGCGCGCTCGGCTTGGCCACCCCGACCGCGCTGCTGGTCGGCACCGGTCGCGGCGCCCAGCTTGGCATCCTCATCAAAGGCCCGGAAGTCCTCGAGTCCACCCGCCGCGTGGACACGATTGTGCTGGACAAGACCGGCACTGTCACCACCGGCCGGATGACCCTGGTCGACACGATCCCGACGCCGGGGCAGGACCGAGAAGAGCTGCTGCGGCTGACCGCCGCGGTCGAGGCCGCCTCGGAACACCCGATCGCCCAGGCGATCGCCCGCGCTGGCGCCGACCGGGCGCCGCTCCCGCCGGTCACCGCCTTCAGGAACTTGGAAGGGCTCGGTGTCATCGGCACCGTGGACGATCGGGAGCTGCTGGTCGGTCGCCCGCAGCTGCTGCGCGAACGCGGCTACACGCTCACCGCCGAGATCGAGCAGGCGGTGACGGCCGCGCAGCGGACGGGGCAGACCGCCGTGGTCGCCGGCTGGGCTGGCCAAGCACGCGGCGTCCTGGCGGTAGCCGACGCGGTGAAACCGACCAGCCGCGAAGCGATTTCCGCATTGCGTGGTCTCGGCCTCACCCCGGTGCTGCTCACCGGCGACAACGCCACCGTCGCCCGGGCCGTCGCGGCCGAGGTCGGGATCGATGAGGTGATCGCGGACGTGCTGCCCGCCGACAAGGTCGACGTGGTCAAGCGGCTGCAGGATCAGGGCAAGGTGGTGGCGATGGCCGGCGACGGCGTCAACGACGCTGCGGCTCTTGCCCAGGCCGACCTGGGTCTGGCGATGGGCACCGGCACCGACGTCGCCATCGAGGCCTCTGACCTGACCCTGGTGCGCGGCGACCTGACGGCCGCGGCGGACGCGATCCGGCTGTCGCGGCGCACCCTGCGGATCATCAAGAGCAACCTGTTCTGGGCGTTCGCCTACAACGTGGCTGCGCTGCCGCTGGCCGCGACGGGCCTGCTCAACCCGATGATCGCCGGAGCGGCGATGGCGTTCTCATCGGTGTTCGTAGTCGGCAACAGCTTGCGACTGCGCCGCTTCACCAGCATCACCGCACAGCAGTAAGGGCATTCGTCAAGCGCCGCCTGTCCCGCATCTCGCGAGGGCGGGCGGCGCTATTTGACAAGGCGGGCGATCGCCGTGGTCGCTTCTTTGATCTTGGCCTCGGCGTTGCCCTCCTTGGCCGCCTGCACCACGCAATGGCGCAGATGATCCTCCAGCAGACCGACCGCGACCGCCTGCAAGGCCTTGGTCGCCGCGGAGATCTGGGTCAGCACGTCGATGCAGTAGGTCTCGTCCTCCACCATCCGCTGCAACCCGCGGACCTGCCCCTCGACCCGCTTCAGCCGCGCCAACAGCGCCTGCTTCCCGGCCGAATACCCGTGCGGCCCGGCCGACATCATCTCTTCCATGCCCCAAAAGTACCCCATACGGGTATCGGCGCGATTCAGCTGCCCGGCAGGCGGCCAGGCAACTGGCAGTTGGCGACTGGCACCTACACCGGCACCGTCACGGTGGCAGCTGTGGCCTGTTGATCGGCGAAACACTCGAGGATGCCAGCGGGGTACACCGGGCGCAGACGTTCGCACGCGCCGGCCGCACCGGCGTCGATGCCGACCCCGCCACCGCTGACCCGGAGGCGCTGCCTGCGGTCATCACCGTCATCAGCTATAAGGCCCGGCCGCGGCCATGGGCCGACTCGCTCCCGACTACAGATCTTGAATGGCTAGGTTGAGTTGGGTTCGAGGGTCAGGCCGGTGTGGGCGAGGAATCTGTCGAGCAGGTCGGCCCGGTACTGGATGCGCTTGAGTCGGTTCTTGATGATCGCCTGGAGATGATCGACGCCGCGAACGGCGAGGTTGCCGATGCTGCGTTTGAGGTGTGACCACACCTGTCCGGTGGGTTGAGGTCGGGGGCGCAGGCCGGCAGTCGGATCACGTGTAGCAGTCCCGGCCGTTGATCATTTGCCGCATCGCGGCGCTGATGTGGGTGTTGAGGTTGTCCCAGACCAGCACGATCGGACCGCCGAGCTGCTGGTGCGCGGCGTCGAGCAGAGCGATGTAGTCGGTCTCGGTGAAGCTGCGTCGTTCGTTCCTGCGGCCGCGATGGGTGATCGTGCGGTAGATAAACCGGCTGCGTCGGCCCGGCTTCACGCAGACCAGCCCCGCGATCGAGACCCGGCCGGACCCCTTACCCGAAACCGGGATCACCGGCGTTTCGCCGCGTCGGCCCCAGGTGCGGGCCTTCGGTGGGCGCAGCGTCTGACCGGCCTCGTCCTCGAAGCAGATCCACGCGTCGCGCTGCGCCGCTACCGTTTTCCCGCCGGCCACACCTCCCGCCGTCACGTCGCGACCGCCTCCTCATCACGCTCGACGGGCCGGTGCGACGGGACCTGCACCGACCAGCCGATGCGGTGCAGCAGATTCGAGGTGCCGCGCAGCGTGTACCGGGTGCGGAACATCCGAGCGATCAGATCCGACACCCGCGCCAGGGTCCACCGCCGGTCCTCGCCGAACCCGTGCGCGGCCGGCCCTTCATCCAGGGCATCGGCCAGGCGCCGCAGCCGGCCGGCGTCCAGGCGGCAGCGGGAACCACCCGGCCCCTTCGACGCCAACCCCGCCTCACCCTCGGCACGCCACCGTTTCCGCCAGCCATACACCGCGGTCTGCGACACCCGCAGCCGCCGGGCCACCTCGGCAACCGGCACGTCCTGCGCGAACCACCCGGCCGCTTGCCGCCGCACCGCCTCACGCTTCGCCCGCCCCCGGTCGGACAGTCCACCTCCGTCGGGATACCTCACACCCCCGGCCTACCGCGCCGACCCGCGAAGGTCACGCCGACATGCCGGCCCACAGGGGACGAACCTGGCCTTTCAAGATCTGTAGCTGCTGAGAGCTACGCCGCAACCACATCCGGCCCGACGTGAGAAGCCTGTGAAGGCATTCTCACGCCGGGCCGGTGGCCGCGGGAAACGTCAGTGAACTAGCTGGTAGCCCACCGCGGAGACGGCCGCGGAGACTGCGTCGGCGTCGACTGGCGCGCTGCTGGTGATCGTGACCGCGCCGGTGGCGGCGTCAACGCTGACGTCACTGACGCCGGGTACCTCGGCGAGTTGCTTGCTGACCTGTGATGCGCAGCCGCCACACGTCATCCCGGATACCTGAAACACCTGCTGGGAGTTCCCTGGCCCGGTGGCCGCAGCCGTCGTCGTGGTCGACGCCTGAGTCGAGCAGGTGCAAGCGTCATCTGTACCGCACATCGCAGTATCCCTTCGCTGGTGGGGTGAACGTCGGTGACGGCGAGCGGCTTCAGGACCGCACGAGGCGGGCGATCGCGTCGGAGGCTTCCTTCAGCTTCACCTCGGCGTCCGGGCCGCCGCCACGCGCCGCGTCGACCACGCAGTGCGCCAGGTGGTCGTTGAGCAGTCCCAGCGCCACCGTCTCCAGGGCTTTGGTGGCCGCGGAGACCTGCGTGAGGATGTCGATGCAGTACACGTCGTCGTCGACCATGCGCTGCAGTCCGCGGATCTGGCCTTCTACCCGGCGCAGCCGCTTGAGGTAGTCGTCCCTGTCTTTGATGTAGCCGTGTGTCATGAGCTGCTCCCATCACCGGCGACTACCCTACCCCCCTACGGTATTTTCGGAAGTGGCTGCCGCGCCGGTGTGACGTGGATGCCAAAGCGGAACCCCCCTTGACGGCAGATACCCCCCGGGGGTAAGAATGGCGACCGACACAGATACCCCCCAGGGGTACAAGGAGGTTCGGTCATGTCCCGCAGTTCCGTACGCTGGTGGGCCCTCGGGCTCATCGCCCTCGCACAGTTCATCGTCATCATGGACACTTCGATCATCGGCGTCGCCCTACCCCGGATGCGCGAGGACCTGGGCTTCTCACCCGGCAACCTGTCTTGGGTGTTCAACGCCTACGTCGTCGCCTTCGGCGGGCTGCTGCTGCTCGGCGGTCGGCTCTCCGACCTTTTCGGGGCCCGCCGCATCTTCGCCACCGGATGGGTGATCCTGCTGGCCGGCTCGGCCGCCGCTGGCCTCGCCGGCACCGTCGAAGTCGAACTCGCCGCCCGCGCTGTACAGGGCGCCGGTGCAGCGCTGATCGCCCCGTCCGCGTTGACACTGTTGATGATGTTGTTCGGCGGCAAGCCCGCTGAACTCACCAAGGCTCTCGCCCTGTACGGCGCGGCCGCCCCGGCCGGCGGCACCGCCGGCGTGTTCCTCGGCGGCGTCATCACCGAATACGCGAGCTGGCCGTGGGTGTTCTACCTCAACATCCCCATCGCGCTGCTCGCCCTGATCGCTACCCCGACGCTCATGCCCGCCGGCGGCAACCGGCACGGCAGCCTCGATGTCGCCGGCGCGCTCACTGTCACCGCCGGGCTCGGCGCCGCCGTCTACGGCATCGTCCGTGCCCCGGAGGTCGGCTGGACCTCCGCCCAGACGTGGGCCACCCTTGCCGGCGCCGCGATTCTGCTCGCTGCATTCCTGACCATTCAGGCCAAGCGGCGCGAGCCGCTGATGCGGCTGTCCATCCTCGCCAACCGCAACCTGTCCGCCGCCAACGTCGCGCAGTTGCTGCTCGGCGCGGCGTGGATCCCGATGTGGTTCTACCTCAACCTCTACCTGCAGCAGGTCCTCGGCTACAGCGCCTTCCCCAGCGGCGCCGCGCTGCTGCCGATGACCGTCCTCATCATGATCGGCATGATCGTCGCCGCGCCCCGCGTCATCGCCCGATCCGGCCCTAAAACCACCCTGGTCACCGGCCTTGCGGTCCTCGCGGCCGGTCTGGGTTGGCTCGCGCTGATCCGCCCGACCGGCAGCTACCTGGTCGACGTGCTGCCCGCCTCGCTGGTCGCCGCCCTCGGCATGGCCCTGGCGTTCATCCCCTCGCTGGGCACCGCCCTGTCCAGCGCCCGACCGGAGGAAGGCGGCCTGGCGTCCGGGATCGTCAACACCAGCTACCAGGTCGGCTCCGCCCTCGGCTTGGCCGCCATGACCGCGCTCGCCGCCGCCCACGGCGCCGACGAACTCGGTAACCCGGCCGCCCTCACCGACGGGTACTCCGCCGCGCTGCTCGGCGCCGCCGGCATCGCCGGCGTGGCCGCGGTCCTCGCCGCGATCACACTCACCGGCCGCGACACCGCCACAACGGCCCCGCAGATGGACACCACACCAGCATCGCGATGAGCCGCGGCTGCTGTCCCGCCAGCCCGCGTTGAGCCGTCACCTCACGGCTCAGCGCGGGACCGGACAGCCGCCACCACCGGGCACCACCGAATTGTTACCGGCACACCAGCCGCCGACCGGACGAGCGAGATGATCGACATGTCATCCATAACCTTCCACTTCGACCCGACGTGCCCCTTCACCTGGCGCACCTCGCGCTGGATCAAGGAAGCGGCCAGCCGCACCGGCGAACCGATCACCTGGAGATTCCTCAGCCTCGCCATCCTCAACGAGGGCAGGGACATCCCCCACCACTCCCGCCCAATGCGCGAGTTCGGCCGCAGCCCCCACCGGGTCCTCGCCGCCGCCGACCAGAAGTACGGGCAGGACGCCGTCGACCGGCTGTACACCGCACTCGGCCAGCGACTGCACACGGACAACGCCAATCCCGACCCCGAGACCCTGGCCGCGGCGATCACCGCGGCGCATCTGCCGGCGGATCTGATCGGCGCAGCTCAGGACGCCTCGCTAGATGCGGTGGTGCGTGCCGGCCACGACGAGGCACAGGCCCAGGTCGGTGACGAGGCCGGAAGTCCGGTAACGGTCCTGGACGACGGGCCGGGCTTCTTCGGCCCGGTGGTGTCGCCGGCACCCGAAGGGACTGAGGCCGACAAGCTACTGCAGGCGCTGCGGCTGCTGTCGTCAGTACCGCAGTTCAGCGAACTCAAACGGGCCCGCAACCCGTTCTGAGCTGCCCCTGCCGGCCATTTGCGCGACCGCCCTCCGCTCCCGCCGCGAAGATCAGCAGCGGCACCGCGACCACGCCGGGCCGGTCTGGCAGGGCACCGGCCTGGTCTTCACCACCCGGTTCGGGACGCCGGTCGAGCCGACAAACTTCCACCAGGAGTTCAAGGCCCGCTGCCGAACCCCTGACCCCCTCAATGCGAACCTGCTGCTCGCCGCGACGGCCACGGGGCTGTCCGCCGCCCCGCTGGGCGGGTTCTTCGACGACGAACTCAATCACCTGCTGCAGTTCGACGGACTGGACTCCAGCGCCTTCCACCCCCTCACCTTCGGGTGCGGGCGGCAGCTTTCGCGACACGGGCGCCAGCTTCCCTGGCCCGCCCGGGAAGCTGGTGCAGCGCCGGGCCGCCGGCCGTCGGGAGATTCCGTAGCGACGCTCCCGGCGGCCGGCGCCGCCGTACCGAAGGCTGGCCTCCGCCCGTCGGGCCTCGGCGGAGTGTCCAGGTAGCGCCGGGCGTTGACCCGGGAGACATCCACCGCATCGGCGCACGCGGCGACGGACAAATCCCGGAAGTGCGCCCGCAGGGGGCGCTTTACCCAGCTCAGCGGTCTCCGCGCCGAGGCCCGGGGGTGCGCCGAGGCGCACCGCGGCCGCCGCTGCCGGCAGGTCACCGCGCCGGCGCCGTGCCCGTTGGTCTGGTGGCGGCCTTGGTGTCGTTCGTCTGCGACTCATTTCCGGATTGTTTCGGCAAAACGCCCCCGACGCTATTGACACTCTCGTCGCGCCGCCCGTATGGTCCCCGCCAAGTTGTACATGGTTGTCCATGAACAAGAGGCCAGGATGAAGATTGCAGTGGTCGGCAGCTACGGCGCTGGGCTCACCATGCAGGTGCCCCGGGTGCCCGTGGCGGGTGAAACCCTCTCAGGCGGCACGTTCGCCTCGGGGCATGGGGGCAAGGGCTCTAACCAGGCGGTGGCCGCGGCCCGCCTGGGTGCGGAGGTCAGCTTCCTGACCGCCGTCGGGCCGGACCAGTTCGGCGCCGCCGCGCGCCAACTCTGGGCCGAGGAAGGAATCGACGCGAGCGGTGTCCGCACCGCCGACGCCGCCACCATGGTCGGCATCATCCTCGTCGACGACGAGGGCGAGAACCGGATCGCGATCGCGCCCGGAGCCCTGGACGAGCTGACCCTCGCCGACGTCGACGGGTTCGCCGACCGGATCGCCGCGGCGGACTTGGTCGTGGTCAGCCTGGAGATTCCCCTGCCGGTCGCGGTCGCGGCCCTGCGTACCGCGCACGAACGCGGGGTCCGCACCCTACTCAATCCCGCCCCGGCCGTGGCCCTGCCCGACGAGGCGTGGGAGTGGATCGACGTGCTCACCCCCAACGCCAGCGAAGCGCGGGTGCTCACCGGCCGCGACCCGGACGGCACGGCCAGCGGCGACGAGCTGGTGGAGCTGCTCCGGACCCGCTATGCCGGGACCGTCGTGCTCACCCTCGGCGCCGAGGGCGCCCTGGTGGACTCCGACGGGCAGCGGTCCTGGGTCGCGCCGGTCACCGTGCCCCGCGTGGTCGACACCACCGGCGCAGGCGATGCCTTCACCGGTGCGCTCGCTGTCGCCCTGGTCCGGGGCGACGACCTCACCGAGGCGGTCCGGTTCGCCGCTGCGGCCGGCGCCCACACCGTCGGCATCGCCGAGGTCATACCCGCCCTGCCCCGCCCGGACGACGTCGCGGCCCTGTTGAGGAGATGAGAGAGATGGCCCAGATGACCGCTCAGGCGGCGCCTCCCGCGAAGACGGCGGTCGCCGCTTCCCGTAACCCCTCGCCCGTCCAACGATTCCTGCACGCTCGGGAGTCCAGCACCTTCCTCGCCCTGGTCGTGCTCTTCGCGCTGGGCACCCTGATCGCTCCGGGCTTCGTAGGAACCAGCAACTTCCTCACCGTCGGCCAGCAGATCGCGCAGATCGGCATCATGGCGATCGGCGTCACCTTCGTCATCATCAACGCCGAGATCGATCTGTCCGTCGGCTCCATCTACGGCCTCGGTGCCGTGGTCTGCGGCCTGCTCATGACCTCGGACGTCGCCTGGCCGCTGGCCGCCCTCGCCGGGATCGCCGCCGGCACGGTCGCCGGCTTGCTCAACGGCCTCCTGACCGTGGGCTTCGGCATCCCGTCCTTCATCGTCACCCTCGGCACCCTCAGTGTCTTCCGGGGAGTGACGCTGCTGCTCAGCGGCGGGTCGCCGATCTCCCTGTCCGCCAACGACCCCGAGGTCGCCGAGTTCAACCTGCTCGGTCAGGGCAAGCTCTTCGGCGTCCTGCCGATGCAGCTCGTCATCTTCGCCCTCGTCGCCGTCCTCGGCACGATCCTCCTCGCCCGGTCCCGCTACGGCTTCAACACCTACGCGGTCGGTGGCAGCGCCGAGGCCGCGCGGCTGTGCGGCATCAACACCGGCCGGGTGCGGGTCACCGCCTTCATGCTCTCCGGCACCCTCGCCGGTCTGGCCGGCGTGCTCGGCCTGTCCTTCCTCTCCTACGTGCAGGGCGTCACCGGCGCCGGGATGGAACTCACCGCCATCTCGGCGGTGATCATCGGTGGCGCGGCCCTGTTCGGCGGCTCCGGCACCATGCTCGGCACCGTCATCGGCGTCGCGTTCATCGGCGTCCTGCAGAACATCCTCAACCTGCGCGGCATCTCCTCCTTCTGGCAGACGGTGGCGACCGGCACGGTGATCATCCTCGCCGTGGCCGCCGACACCTGGCTGCGCAGACGCTCCGGGCGTCGGTGACCTCCACGCCACCCACCCCGCACTCCCCCGTCCCCCACACCCGCAAGGAGTCACCCTGATGAAGCTCTCCCTCGGGCGTCGGATCGCGGTCGCCGCGACCCTCGGCCTGGCGCTGGTGGCGAACGCCGCCTGTGGCGCAATCACCCCGGCCAGCACCACCTCCGCCGAGAGCGGCGGCTTCAAGCTCGCCGACTACATCAAGGAAGCCGTCGAGAAGGGCGAGCCGCTCAGGATCAAGCTGAGCTACCACGACCCGTCGCTGGCCTTCGCCGTCCCGATCCGGCAGGGCATGGAGCGCGGCGCCAAGGAACTTGGCGTCGACGCGCAGATGATCGGGCCGTCGGGCGGCAACCCCGCCGACCAGGTCAGCGAGCTGCAGACCCTTATCAACCAGAAGCAGATCCACGGCCTAGCCGTCTCCTCGGCCAGCAACGACGCCCTCAAGCCAATCATCGCCCAGGCGTACGACGCCGGCATTCCAATCATCTCGTTCAACACCAACAACCCCGAGTCCAAGCAGATGGGCTTCGTCGGCCAGGACCTCGTGGCCTCCGGCCGGTCCATGGCCAAGGAGCTGCTCGGCGTGCTCAAGGGCAAGACCGGAAAGGTCGTCGTGGTCTCCGTCGACTCCGGAGCCGGCTGGTCCAACGACCGCTTCTCGGGCTTCCAGGAGGGGCTGAAGGACTCCGGCGTACAGATCGTCGGTCCGGTGAACACCGGCAACGAGCCCAGCGCGGCCTACAACACCATCGAGTCCACGATGGCGGCGCAGAGCGACGCGATCGCCCTCGTCTCCCTCGACTGCTGCAGCTTCACCGCCGGCGCCAAGTGGCTCCAGCAGTCCGGCAAGGCAGGCAAGATCCACGCGGTCGGTTTCGACGTGCAGCCGCAGACCGTCGAGTACCTCAAGGGCGGCGTCGTCGACCTGACCATCAGCCAGGGCCCGGCCGAGCAGGGCTACCAGGCGGTCAAGCTGCTCGCCGACTTCCTGAAGAACGGCACCGAGATCAAGGACGTGGACACGGGCGCGCTCGTGGTCACCCGCGACACCGTGGCCACCGTGCCGGTGGAGGGCTGAGCCGATGACCAGCCCGGCCACGATCGCCGCCCCGACGACGGCCGCCGTCGAAGTGACGGATCTGTCGAAGCACTTCGGAGCCGTCCGCGCCCTGCAGGGCGTGAACCTCAGCGTCCCCGCCGGCAGCCTTACCGCCGTGATGGGTGAGAACGGTGCCGGCAAGTCGACACTCATGAAGATCCTGGCCGGGCTGGACACCCCCACCACCGGCACGGTGCACGTGGACGGCGAGGAGGTCCGCCGGTACGACCCGGCCACGCTGCTCAGCCGGCACCGGGTCGCCCTGGTGCCCCAGGAGCTCGCTCTCGCCCAGGACCGAACCGTCGCCGAGAACATCATGCTCGGCGTCGAACCGGGATCCCATTCCTTCCCGCATCGCCGCCGGATGGACGAGCGGGCGGCGGAACTGCTGGACCGGCTCGGCCTGCGGGTCGACCCCCGGCGCAGCATCCGCCAACTGGACGCGGCCTCCCAGCAGTTGGTGGTCATCGCCCGGTCCCTGGCGCGCGAGGCACGAATGGTGATCCTCGACGAGCCGACCTCGATTCTCTCCCCCGCGGAGTCGGAGCGACTGTTCGAGGTGATCCGGTCGCTGCGGGCCGACGGGGTGACCATGCTCTACGTCTCGCACCGGATGCCCGAGGTGTTCGCCCTCTCCCAGCACATCCACGTGCTGCGCGACGGTCGGCACGTCGGGCACTGGCCCACCGCGGAGGTCACCCCCGACCAGGTGGTCGCGGCGATGGTGGGCCGGGAACTCGCCGCCGAGTTCAGCCGGCACGACAGTCCCGCGCCCGCCGCCACGGCCACCCCGCGCCTACGGCTGCGCGGCGTCTCCGGCTCCGGTTTCACCGGCGTCGACCTGGACGTCGCCCCGGGTGAGGTGGTCGGCGTGGCCGGCCTGCCGGACAGCGGCCGGATCGAGCTGTTGCGCGGCATCTTCGGCGCCGACCCGGTAATCGGCGGCGAGCTGGCACTGGACGGGGAGGCGTTCACGGCGAGGTCACCGCGAGACGCCATCGCCGCCCGGGTGGCTTACCTGCCGGGCGAACGTCGGCAGCAGGGGATTCTGCCGACGATGAGCGTCGCCGACAACGTCAACATCCTGACCCTGGGCCGTCGCCAGCGGTTCGGACTGCTGCGGCGACGGGCCCTGCGTCGTGACGCGGACATCCGCGCCCAGGAACTGCGGGTGAAGACGTCGACGACCGCCCAGGGCATCACGCAGCTCTCCGGCGGCAACCAGCAGAAGGCGCTGCTGGCCCGGTGGCTGTCCATCGAGCCCCGGCTGATGCTGCTGGACGAGCCCACCCGAGGCGTCGACGTCGGCGCCAAGGCGGAGATCTACCGGCTGTTCCGCAACCTGGCCGACGAGGGGGTGGCGCTCGTCGTCTCCTCGTCGGACCTGCCCGAGCTGCTGACCGTCAGCGACCGGATCGCCGTCATGGCCGCCGGTGCTTTGGTCGGTGTCATTCCCGCGGCGGAGGCCACCGAGGAGTCGGTGATGGCCCTGGCCACCGGCGCACACACGATGAAGGAGAAGGCATGAAACGCAGGGGCGTGCTCAACGCCGAACTGTCCGGGGTGCTGGCCACCCTGGGCCACACCGATCTGCTGCTCGTGGTCGACGCCGGTTTTCCGATCCCGCGCACCGCCCACCGTGTCGACCTGGCCGTCACCGAGGACCTGCCGAAGCTCACCACGGTGCTCGACCTCGTCGCCGACGAGATCATCGTCGAGGGCGTCGTGGTCGCCGAGGACGTCACCACCCACAACAAGCCCCTCGCGGAGTGGCTCGGGAAGCGCTTCCCCGGCGTACCGACGACCACCCGGCAGCACACCGAGATGCTCAACGAGCTGGCCCACCAGGCCAAGGCGATCGTCCGGACCGGGGCGTTCAACCCGTGGGGCAACGTCGGGCTGATCTGCGGCGTGGACGTCCCGCGCTGGTTCGACGAGCCCGGAGTGATCGTGCCCGACTACTACCAGGACCGGATGTAGCGGTATCACCGCCCCCACGACGTACCCGAAATTGGAGAAGAACGTGAGCACTGCCACCCTGACCGACGCCGACGTCACCCCTGCGGCGCTTGCCCCCTACATCCAGCACACCCTGATTGAAGCCGGCGTGACCCGGGACCGGATCGTGGCCCACGCCGAAGAGGCCGTCCGGTACGGTTTCAACGCGGCGATGGTGCCGGGCTCCTGGGTTCCGGAGGTCGCCGAGGTCCTGCGCGGCACCGGCGTCGAGGTCGCCTCGGCGCTGGACTTCCCCACCGTCGGGGTGACCACGAGCGCCGGCAAGGCCGCCGAGGCCGAGAGCCTGGTTCGGGCCGGGGCGACCCAGATCGACATCGGCGTACAGCTCGGCTGGCTCAAGAGCGGGCGGTACGACGCGTTCCGCGAGGACATCGCCGGTGTGGTGCGGGCGTCCGGTGTACCGATCAAGGTGATGCTCGAACTGCCGCTGCTCACTCCGGACGAGCGGGAGGCGGCCGTCGAACTGTCCATCGAGGCCGGTGCGGCTATCCTCAAGAACGCCAGCAGCGGCGCGATCGAGGTGGCGAACCCGGACAGTGTCGCCTACCTGGTGGCCCGCGCGCCGGAGGGCGTGAAGGTCAAGGCCTCCGGCTCGATCAAGTCCTTCGATCAGGCCGTGTCCCTGCTGCGGGCCGGGGCGGTGCTGCTCGGCACCAGCGCCGGGGTCGCTATCGTCACCGACACGACCAGCGAAGAGACCACGAGCTACTGACGGTCCGGCGCCCCTCGACCACGGCGGCAGGTGCGGCCGGTCGAGGGGCGCCGGAGCCCCATGGAAGGTGACATGTCCGACCAGTTGCACCCGTCCGGCGCGTCCGAGCACCTCGATCGTGACGCCCCGGTGCCCCTGCACGCGCAGGTGTCGGAACAGATCCGGGCCCGGATCCTGTCCGCCGAGTGGCCACCGCACTACCGGCTGCGCAGCGAACCCGAACTGGCGACCGAACTTGGCATCTCCCGGGGCACCCTGCGACGGGCCCTGTCCACTCTGATCCGGGACGGCCTGCTGGTGCAGGTGCGGGGGCGTGGCACCTTCGTCACCTCCACCGCCATCGAGCCCTCGATCGCGCAGAAGCTGACCACCCTGTCCGAGGACTTCGCCCGGCAGGGGGTCTCGATGACCACCCAGGTGGTCACCCACCAGGTCATGGCCGCGCCGTCGCCGGTGGCGGCCCTACTCGACCTGCGCCCCGGCCAGTCGGTACTCCGCCTGGAGCGGCTCCGGGCCACCTCCACCGGCCCGGTGGCCTGGCTGGTCAACTACGTACGCGTCGACCTGGCTCCCGGCCTGGACCTCGTCGACCTGGCCGACCGCTCCCTGTTCGGCCTGCTGGAGAACGAGTACGGTCTGAAGATCAGCACTGGTCGGCGCACCTTCAGCGCGACTGCCGCCACCGGACGGATCGCGGCGGCGCTGGAGGTGCCGGAGCAGTTCCCGCTGCTGTACCTGGAGCAGATCACCTACCTCAACGACGGCCGGCCGATCGAGTACTCCGACGTGTGGATCCACAGCGAACGGATGCGGGTCACCTCCCTGCTCTCCCGTCGCTGACAGACACCTCGCCGCGAACGACCCGGCCACGAGGGCGGGATTTGGTGCTCGGCCGGCTGCGTATGCGGGCGTCGTGGTGCGCATGCGCATGGGTAGCGGTGACCGCGATGAGGTCGGGCGGGACAGGGTCGAGGCGGCCATCCGGGTCCACGGACGGCTGGGAGGCGGCCGGTGAGCCGCGCCGCCGGAACCGTAAGTGACCCGGCCGCCCCGCGTCGGCACGGCCGCAGTCGTGTTGGACCTCGACGACACCCTGGTCGGCACGATGACGGTCACCCCGACCGTGTACGCCGACACGATCACGCCCTCGGTGGGCCGGACGTCCGCGAGGCCGGTGGCGACCACGTCGTCCTCCACGACTGGATCAACAACTACTCCGCCCGGGGCATGTACGTCGCCGCGCTCGGCTGAGCCGGCGAGTATCCCGTCGTGCGGGGCAGCCGCGTGCGCTACGAGGCCGCGCGCGGAGTGCTCAACCGCTATTCGGCACCGAGTACCGCGATCGCCTCGCAGGGACATGTCGTCTACCTCGACCACGCCGACCGTTGGGTCGACGTCACGGACTTCGCCCCGCATGTCGACGGTTACACCGACGCCGAACGTCAGCCTGGGCCAGGCCGACGCCGTCGTCGTACTCACGGACATCCACGGGCAAGAGCGCACCGTCCGGCGCCATGAGCATCCACCACTCCCCCGACGCGGCTGCCGGATCCTCCAGGTCGAAGAGCACTCGCCGGCGCAGTTCCGGGCGATGTCTTGCGCCACGGCCGCCTGGGAAAGGGGCACGGGCATCGATGGCGGCCAACCGATGAAGGCGCCCGGGGTCGGTGTCGGGTCAGCCGGCATGGTACCGGCCTTCGACGGTGCCAGTCAGCGGGTCTTCTTCGTCGCCCGCTTGCGGGGTGGCGTCAACAGGTCGGCGATCGCGGCGATCGCGGACGGCACCAGGCGGTAGTACGCCCAGACGCCCCGCTTCTCACGCTCGAGCAGGCTGGCCTCGGTGAGGATCCGAAGGTGGTGCCTCACGGTGGGCTGGGAGAGACCGAGCGGCGCGGATTTTTCGAACGTGCGACGCCTCGGCGGAAAGCGGCGCGCCGTCCTGGTCGAGCGGGTGGAGTTCGGGAAGCTCCCGCCCTTGGCCGTCGACGAGATTGGAGTGCGGCTCGCCTGGGGCGAAGGCGTGGCGCTCGCCCCACTGGCGGAGGGCGACGACGGCCGTGAAGAGGTCCTGCCCAGCTTCGGTGAGCCGGTATGTGTGTCGTCTGCCGTCGGTGGCGCTTTTGTCAAGGATGCCGTGCTCGACGAGTTTGCGGAGCCGGTCGGTGAGGATGTTGCGGGCGATCCCCAGCCGCTGATGGAACTCAGTAAAGGTCGTCACCCCGTCCATCGCGTCGCGGATGATCAGCAGGCTCCACCGGTCACCTATCAGGTCGACGGTCCGTGCGACCGGGCAGGCAGGGTCAGTCCAAGCCGTTCTCGCAGCGAGTTTCACGTCCACTGGCCCTCTTCGTGATGAGTTGCGTTCTGAAACCAGTATGCCCTAGCCTCATCAGTTGCATTATGCAACTGGCTGGAGGGTGACATGTCGTCAGGATTGACCGGGAGGCAGCGGGCCGTGCTCGCGCTGGTGTGCGCGGTGGCGGTGTCGACCATCTACGGCATCCAGCCGGTCCTCGGGGCCGCGGGCGAGGATCTCGGCCTGGGGGAAGGCGTCCTGGGATGGCTGGTCGCCGCCGGCCAGATCGGCTATCTCGCGGGGCTGGTGATGTTGGTTCCACTGGGTGACCTGTTCGATCGCCGCAGACTCATCACGGTGCTCTTGCTGCTCACAGCGGTAGGTGCGGGGGTGGCCGCCGCCGCACCCAGCGGTGGCATCGCGATCGCGGGCCTGGCTCTGGCCGGACTGTTCGCCGTGGTTGTCCAGATCACGGTGGCCTACGTCGCTGTCGTCTCACCGACCGGCGAGCGCGGCCGCAACATCGGAGCGGTCACCTCGGGCGTGGTCATCGGAATCCTCGGGGTACGGGTGGTCGCGGGCACGCTGGGCGAGCTGACTGACTGGCGCACGGTTTACCTCGTACTCGCCGGACTGTGCGCGATGCTGGCCCTCGCCACCCGACTCACCCTCGAGGTCGACATCCGCCGCCCCCGAGCCCGGTACGGGCAGTTGCTGTCATCGCTGGGTCGTCTGGTCGTCGGCGACCGGCTCTTCCTCAGTCGCGGACTGGTCGCGTTCTTCTTGTTCGCCTCCTTCGGCACGCTGTGGAGCGGACTGGCGCTCCCGCTCGGTGACGCACCGTGGCACTTCGGCACTACCGAGATCGGACTGTTCGGACTGGCCGGTCTCACCGGGGCGCTGGGCGCGGCCCGGGCCGGCCGATGGGCCGACCAGGGCCTGGCGCCCTCGGTCACCGGCTGGTCGCTGGCCCTGCTCACAGCCTCGTGGCTGCTGATCGCTCAAGCGGGGTCATCGCTGTGGCTGTTGATCGTCGGCGTCATCGTCCTGGACTTCGCAGTGCAAGCCGTCCACGTCAGTAGCCAGCACCTGCTCACCACCGCCCGTCCCGACCAGGGCAGCAGCGTCATCGGCGCCTACATGGCCTTCTACTCTCTCGGCTCCGCGCTCGGTGCGATCACCACCACCTGGGCCTACAGCGCCATGGGATGGTCGGCCGCCAGCCTGCTCGGCGCGGCCTACGCCGCACTCGGACTTCTCGTCGCCATGTCGACCCGACGTTTCGCCGCCCTGCCGAGAGCACAACAACCAAGTGCGTCCGTATCGGCTACGTCCCGCTGACCCTCCATGACGCGAGCGCATAGCGCTGAGCACGCTTGGCCGGCCTTGCAGTCGTTTCCGTGCCCGTTTAGGCATGTCTCGTGGATCTTTGGCGGTGGGTTCGGTAGATAAGGGCTCGCGCGGAATGGGTACGTCCGGCGGCATGGATGCCCGGAGCGACGGGCTTTTTCACGTCACCGACTGGGGTCGGACTGCCGGCCGGGACGGCTGGCGGGAGGCGCTGCACTGGTGCCCATGGCGGGACGGGGCCCTCGCGCCGGATTGAAGACGCCGGAGCGCAGGGCTGCGGCGGCCGCAGCGGCAATACGTTGCGCGAACTCCTCGTCGATGGGTTCGTTGACGACGAGCAGCCGCAGGAAGAAGGGTGCGCCCAGGAGCTCGATCGCGGCCCGGGCATCGGTGCCTTGAGGCAGTTCGCCGCGGGCGACGGCGTGGTTGACGACGGCCTCGGCCAGGCCGAACCGTTCGGCGAAGAAGCCGCGGACGATCTGCGCGGCGCGCGGGTTGCGGGGCGCGGCCGCGGCCAGGGCCGTGATCAGCTCGCCAGGCTCGCCAGTCATGCCGCGCCGGATCAGCAACGCCAGTTCTTCGAGGTCCGTGTCGAGCTCGCCAGTGTCGGGGATCGGTACGACCTCACTGGCGTACTCGCTGAGCAGGTCGCCGAGGACGCCTTCCAGGTCGGTCCACCGGCGGTACACCGACGTCTTGTTGACGCCGGCCACCTGGGCGATCCGTTCGACGGTCAACTCGGCGTACCCGTCGACGAGGAGACCACGGGCGGCTGTGAGGACCGCGGCCCGGACACGGGCGCTGCGCCCGCCCGGTCGCTGGCCTGCAGACATCGGACACCTCCTTTAACGCACCGGCTGTTGCGTTACCTCCCCTCATCATGGCAGACTCAAAAAGCAACACAGGTTGCGATTGGAGGAATCATGAAGACCACTGTCTGCGTCGTCGGCGGCGGGCCCGCGGGACTCGTCCTGGGGCTGCTGCTCGCCCGGCAGGGAGTGGAGGTCACCGTGCTGGAGAAGCACGCCGACTTCCTCCGGGACTTCCGCGGCGACACGGTGCACCACTCCACCCTGAACATGCTCGACGAGATCGGGCTCGGCGATCGGATGGCGGCGCTACCCGGGCGCAAGGCCGGCGCGTTGCGCGCCACCTTCGACGACGGCACCTACACCGTCGCCGACTTCACGCGCCTGCCGGCGCCACACAACTACCTGTACTTCGTTCCCCAGTGGGACTTCCTGGAAATGCTCGCGACCGAGGCGGCGAAGTTCCCCACCTTCACGCTGATCCGCTCCACCACCGTGACGGGCCTGCTCCGCGACACGTCCGGCGCCGTCACCGGCGTGCGCGCCGTAGGCCCGGAGGGCGAACTGGAGATCGAGGCATCGCTCACCGTCGCCTGCGACGGCCGCGATTCCGTGGTACGCCGCGAGCTCGACCTGCGGCCGGTCGACTACGGCGCCCCCATGGACGTGCTGTGGTTCCGGATCTCGCGTCGCGCAGACGACGGCGACGGCCTGGCGATCCGAATCGGCGCCGGCGGGCTGATGCTCACCATCGACCGCGGCGACTACTACCAGTGCGCGTACGTCATCGCCAAGGACGGCTACGACGAGATCCGCGCGGCCGGGCTGGAGGCGCTGCGGGAGCAGGTGACGCGCCGGCACCCGGTCCTCGCCGACCGGGTCGGTGAGCTCGCCACCTGGGACGACGTCAAACTGCTCACGGTGAAGGTCAACCGACTGGAGCGGTGGCACGCGCCCGGCGCGCTGCTCATCGGCGACGCCGCACACGCCATGTCCCCGATCGGCGGCGTCGGCATCAACCTGGCGGTGCAGGACGCCGCGGCCACCGCCCGAATGCTGGGCCCAAACCTCGCTGCCGGGCAGCCGGTCACCGAAGCGGACCTCGCCGCAGTGCAGAAGCGCCGACACTTGCCGACGGTGGTTACGCAGAACATCCAGCGCGCCGCGCAGCGGCGCGTCGTCGACCCGCTGCTGCACGCCACCGGCCGCATCGAAGCCCCGGCACCGATCCGCCTGCTGCAGCGGTTCCCGGCGCTTCAAGCCCTCCCCGCCCGGCTCGTCGGCATCGGCGTACGTCCCGAACACCTGCGCTGACCGATGTCCCGGCAGCCGGACGGAGACGTGATCCGCTGCGACGGGGCGGATTCCGTTCTGCCGGTTGCGCCCGCCACCCCAAGTGTCGGACTCATTCGGCATCCGGATCTGCCGCGATCCGCTCGGAAACTGGACACAGATGAAGACGCGCCGTAGTTGCGGTGATGATCTGTCAGTCCACGTGTAGCACCGCAACCTCGTACTACGAGTAGGAGAAGACCTAAGACCGCGGTTACTCGTGCTCAGCGGCGCGGGCGGGCACACCGATCGCCGAGAGGCGCTTGCGCAGGGTCCCGGGGCTGATCGGCTGAGTCCACGGCCGGCCGGGGAAGATCCAGGGTGTGTGGGCGCGATTGGTGCCAGCGCGGTCGGCCGTCAATCGTGCGATCAAGGCAACCATGGTTGGCGGCAGTTCGATGGGCGTGCTGCCGAAGGTGATCCGAGTTCCCGTCGGCGTGGCGTCGATCATGTCGAATCGCAGAATCCGGACGTTGGTGGCTGGCTGGGCGTAGAGAACGACAAGCAGGCCGGCGATGCGATCCTCCGTTGGCAGTGTTTCGTCGTGCAGGAGACGGCGTGCTTGCCGCCACCGCTGAGCGTGGTCGACCGGATCGCGCGGGCCGGCCCGTTGCTCAACTGCGAGCGTGACGGTGGTCAGCCGCTCGCGGCGGGCCCAGTGGAGAAATACACCGAGCTCCGCCCGGTGGGCCACCTGCCCATCGGCCAGCCATCGAGACACGGGCAGCCTCGGGCCCAGATCCGCGACAACGAATACCCGGCGGGCAGTCGCAGCGCGCTTGACGCTGGGCCGGACGCCACGTGCAGGTGGAGAGCCTCGCCGCAGCTACCGGCGCGCGATCCCTTGGGTGCTGCGTTCAGTTGGGGAGACTGGGCCGTGGCCCGCAACACCACCCGCTCGGGGGCAGAGCTCCACACGCCGCGTCGCGGGCTCGCGGAGGACGTACCGTCGAGGGGTGGACGTGCTGCTGCGCGGCGGGCCGGGTGACGGACAGGTGGTGCCCGGCGGCGGGGAAGTCGTCGTGTGGCAGGCCTGCCTGTACGAGATCACGACCGAGTACGGCCACCGGCGCGGCCGAGACCTCCGGGTCTACCGGCACCGCCCCGACTGCTGCGAGCCGTACGGCCGGGGCGCCGAAGACCGCTGCGAATGACCCGCCCCGCGCTGACCGGGGGCAGCGGTGATCACCACGATGCCGCCACCGAGCCTGGTCGAGTCGACGGGGTGCCGCGCACAGCGAACCGTGGATCGCGCACAGCCCGCCGCTATCCGCGACCCGGGATGACTGCCAGGGCGGCCTCGGCGAGGCCTTGAAGTTGCCGGGTGTCGGCACCGTCGCGCGCTTGGACGGACATGCCCTGAATCACCGCGGCCAGCGCCCGGGCCAGGCTCTCGGTGTCGGTACCCTCCGGTAGCTCCCCCTGTTCCAGGGCGTCGTCGCAGCGGTTGCGGATCATGTCCAGCGCGCGTTCGCGCTCGATGCGGACGGCCTCGGCCGCGACGTGTGCATCCGGGCTCGTGGCCAGCATGCCCGTCGAGATCATGCAGCCGCGCCCGGGACCGGTGGTGAACTCGCGGGCGGCGCGGGCCAGGTACTCGGCAACGGCTCGGCGGAACGGGAGTCGATCGTTCAGGGCGAACCCCTGTTTGTCCTGGTACCGCTTCACAGCCCGTTCGAACAGCTGCTCCTTCGATCCGAACGCCCGGTACAGGGCGGGCGCGGTCAGCCCCGTGGCCTCCTGCAGCCTGGCCAGGCTCGCGCCCTCATATCCGTGCTCCCAGAACTGGGCCAGCGCCGTGTCCAGCGCAACATCGGGATCGAAGGAGCGCGGGCGTCCCGCGCGACGCGTCACAGGTTCCATAGCGAGTGCTACGGTAGCGCACGAACCTTTTCGTAACGATCACTACGGAGGAAGTCGTGACCCGACCGACCGCTCTCATCACCGGCGCCTCGCGCGGCATCGGCGCTGCCGTCGCCGAAGGCCTCGCCCACGACGGGGCCACACTGATCGGTATCCACTACGGCCACGACCGCAGCGCCGCGGAGGCGACCGCTGACCGCATCCGCGCACACGGCGCCACTCCCGTGATCATCGGAGCGGACCTCTCCGAGGGTGAGCGGGCCGCGCAGACCGTCGCCGACGAGTGGAAGGCCGCCGTCGCCGCACACGGGCACTCGGGCACGGACGTTCTGGTCAGCAACGCCGGAATCAACGGCGCCCAGACACTCTCGCAGCTGGATTCCGGAACCTACGCCCGCGTGCTGGCCGTGAACCTGACTGCGCCCCTCTTCCTCTTGCACGCCCTCGGTGACCATCTCAACGATCAGGGACGCGTGGTCGCGATCTCGACCGGGTACACGCGGATCGCCGCGCCCACCCACGTGGCCTACACCGCCTCGAAGACCGGCTTGGAGGGGGCGCTACGAGCCATCGCGCCCGAGCTGGCGACCCGTGGCATCACCGTCAACGCGGTCGCGCCCGGCGTCGTGGACACCGACATCAATGCCGACTGGATCGACGCGCCCGGCGCGCGTGAGCAGGCCGCGGCACTGTCCGCCTTCGGCCGCCTCGGAACCGCTCACGACATCGCCGACGTGGTTCGCTTCCTCGCCAGCGACGCCGGCAGATGGATCACGGGCCAGACCATCGACGCCACCGGCGGAACCCACCTGTGAGCTTCGACGACGGAGACGCTGGCTACCCGGCTTGCGAGACGCTTGGCTGACGGTCTGCGTTCTGTTCGGGGGTCGGTCGGCATCGGGCCGGCCGCCGGACAGTGCGGTCCTCCCCCACCGGCCCGCCGGGGCGTCAGGTGTTGACCGGACGACGGGCGACCAGGCGCACGTGGGTGACCGGCCAGTCCAGCGGCTCGCCCGCCGGGGTGCTGAGGGCGGCCACCGGGGCGAGGCGGTTGGTGATGATCCAGTCGTTGCGGGACGTACCGCTCGCGGCGTCGATCTCGAAGCCGACGTCGGTGAGCAACGACTTCCAGTCGGCGTACTCCATGCCGCAGAACTGTTCCTGGGTCTCCGACAGCCAGTTGTCGGTGTAGTCCTTGCGGGTGAGGAAGTCCATCGCCGCGCCGAGGGTCAGCTCGACCGTGCCGTCCGCCCCGTCGACCGGGCGGTACGCGAACGGGAACCGGTAGTCGACCGCGAACTGGTCCAGCCGGGCCCGGGTCGACAGCGCGCCGACGTACGCCGCCACCTCACCGGGCGGCACGGCCGCCAGGTCGGTACGCGGCCGGGGCGGGTTGACGCCGTCGGTCGTCGCCAGGCGCAGGTGTACCGTCCGGTCCTTGCCGTCCGGCCCGCACACGTCGCTGTTGATCCACACCCCGCCGGGCACGGTGTGGTCGTAGAGGGCCCGCACGAACCGGCGCAGCGAGGCCATCCGCTCGCCGTACGACCAGATCTCGTGGGTCAGCGCGAAGGTCATCGTGGTGTCCACCGAGCGCGGTGCGAACACCGCCCCGCCGAGCACGTTACGCCGGTAGAAGAAGACGTTCGGGTTGGTGAACACGCCCTGCGCCTTCTTGTGGACGCACTCCTCGTACAGGTGCCGGGCCACCTCGACGCCGATCAGGTCGCTCTCCCGCAGGGCCGGCTCCCGGTCGGCCAACTCCAGGACGGCGCCCGCGCCGCAACCGACGTCGACGATCCGCCCCGGCCGCACGTGCTCGCGCACCGCGTCCCACTTGCGCTGCGCGGCGTCGCTGAACGCCTCGGCGTACGTCCGGTAGTCGCGGGTGGTGGTCAGCCCGCCCTCGTCGCCGACCACCGGGTCGTTCACCACCGAGCGGACCAGCTCGTCGAGGCGGTAGCGGCGGTACACGTCGACGGTCGCCGGGTGGGTGAGCTCACGCCACGACGGGTCGTCGTCCGCCAGCCGCAGCAGGACGTCCCACGGCCGCACCGGCGCCGGCTCGACGTCGGCCTCCACCCCGGCGATGCGGAACCCGAGCCGTTCGTACATGACGGCGACCTCCGGCGTGGAGCAGGCGACCACCGTGTCCGCCGGGGTCAGCTCCAGCCCGGTGGACGCCGCGACGGTCTTGAGGGTCACCTCGGCGAACCGGTCGGTGGGTGTGGTGTCGAAGATCGGCACCACCACCGACCGGAGCCCGGCGAGCACGCTGAACCGTTCGATCGCCGCCTCCCGACGGTGGTACGGGACCGGGTTGCGCCGGGTGTTCTCATGGTTGGCCGAGGTGACCGCCCAGACCACGGTCGCCCCGCCGGCGTCCTCGCTCCCGGTCGCACCGTCACCGTCGGCGAGATGGCCGTCGCTCTGCGCCGCGAGCTGGCGAAGATACCCGGCCTGGAACCGGGTCAGCAGGTGGTGGCGGCCAGGAAAGAGCAGGTAGCGGGGCATGTCACGTTCCTAGCCGATGCCTGCTGGGCGGTGCGCGGCAGGGGGTGCCGTCGACCGACCGAGGGCCAGCAGCCCTCTGCGGACGGCGCGGGCCGCCCCGGATCGCGTCGGCCGCTACATTGGAGGCATCAGCAGTCAACGGCCTGGTCGCAGCCCGTCCGGAAGCGGCTCCGCGTCGCGCAAGCCGGACTGGGCCGCGGTGGGCGCGATCGCCGGTGTGGCGGCCACCATTCTCACCCTGCTCGCCTACGTGCTGCCACGGGAGCCCTCCGTGCCGCCTGCCTCGGGAAGCGGAGCGGGGCCAACGGCGGGGCGGAACCCGATCACACCGGACCCGACGACCGCGCCCGAACCGGACGCGACGACGCCCCGCCCCACCGCCGGGACGCCGCGGACGCCCGTCCGAGGCCGGCCGCCGTCGATGGCGCCGCTGCGACCCGCCGGCTGCGAGGAAGCGCTCGCGGTCGTCGACCGGTTCTACCGCACCTCGGGTTCGACCAGGCAGAGCCGGCAGGCCGCCGCCACGACGGCGTACCAGGGCATGATGGGCGCGAGTCTGAACGCCCACGGCGGCGTTTACCAGGCCACGGTGGCACTGTCGCAGGACTTCTCGGAGCTGCGCTTCATCCTGTCGGGCATGGTCTCCGGCGACCACGACGCGGTGCAGGCCAGAACGGACCGCGACGCCCAGACCCTCCGGGACGTCTGTGACGCCGGCTGACGGCACCACCACGACGGCACCGGACGGTCACCCCGGCCGACGGCACCTGCCAGCCCGACCACGGCCCCCGTCGCCTCTTATGACTCCGTCGCGAGGAGCAGCTCCTCGGCGATGGCCTTCAGGGCCCTGGTTGCGGCGGCTACGGAATGTGCGCAGGCGTCAGCGCCAGATCTTCTTGTAGCTCCGGCGGGTCTCAGATCAAGCGGTGACAGGATGGGCCGCCAGACCGGCGACCAGTCCGTAACCCGCAGGGCGGAGGCAACCGCTGCGCGGCGCTGTGCGAGATCCTGAGTGGACTCGACGACTGCCCGTACCCGGTCGTGGAGGCTGCCGATCATGATGGCGAGGGCGGCCACCTCCTTCAACGGGGATGCGCTGCCGAGCCCTCCTCGGGGGCGCGCTCCGATGAACATGGGACTCCCAGGGGCCCGTCCCAAAGGCTAGAATCCCTATTTACCAGGTAGGCAAAGTAGATTACCGTCACCGCCATGACTGGTCAGGAAGCCCCGCTTGACGGCACCGCAGTCGCAGTGTCGCGGGGATGTTGCCGTGGCTGGACCACCGCCTGCGGCTGCTGCCGCTGAGCGCACGTCCCCTGACTTCTCTCTACCGCCGCGTCGCCGCCTCAGGACGACACGGCAGCGTTTCGCACCCGACCAGCAGCCGCTCGCCGCGCCGCACCGACGCGTGGCCGGGAGAGCGCGCCCGCTCTGCACGGCGGTCATGGAAGTGCTGTGACTCGTCGCCTTCGAGCGCTTACCCAACCAACTGAGAGGGCGTCCCCTGATGTCACCGTTGACACAAAGACTGGTCGCAGTTGCCGCCACCGCCACCCTGGGCTGCACTGCTTTCGCTGCCACAGGCACCGCCGCTGCTCCGCTCGGCGCCCCGGCCGAACAGGCCGGTCCCGGGCAGCCGAACATCGTGTTCGTGCTGGCCGACGACCTGGGGTGGGCCGATCTCAGCACCGGCCTCACGAACAAGGGGTCGGGCAACACCTACAACGAAACCGCCACGGTCGACCGCCTCGCCAGGGAAGGCGTCGCCTTCGACAGCGCCTACGGCGGTCCCAACTGCGTGCCGACCCGAGCCGCTCTCCTCTCCGGGCTCTACGCGCCCCGGCCGACGAACAACCTCTACCTGGTCGGCGACCTCGACCGCGGCGGGGACGACACGCTGCTGGACGGCACGCCGCAGGGGCTCCCAGACGGCGACGACGCGCTGCCGGGTGAGGCCTACACCGTCGGCGAGGCGCTGCGTGACGCCGGTTACGCAACCGGGTACGTCGGCAAGTTCCACGTGACCAAGAGCGCCGACCAAATCACGACCGACTTCGGGTTCGAAGAGAACCTGGGCGGCTCGAACTCGGGACACGCCAGCCAGTACCACGCCATCGACGGGAAGTTCAACAACAGCATCGGCCCGGGCCTGGACAGGTTCGCGGCCGACTACACCCAGAAGTACGTCGACGAGAACATCAAGCCCTACTCCCACGGCGCGGACGACACGACCCTGGACGCCCTCGTCGGCACCGACAAGCACGTGACCGACGCGGTGGCGGACGCGACCATCGACTTCATCGACCGCCACACCGACGAGCCGTTCTTCACCTTAGTCAGCAACTACGCGGTGCACACGCCGATCGGCGTCAAGCAGCCACGTGCCGACCTGCTTGCGAAGTACCAGGCCAAGCCGGCTGTTCCCGGGCACCCGACTGATGCGTCGTACTCCGCGCTGCTGGAGGGCCTCGACCAGGGGCTGGCCCGCATCGTGAACCACCTCGAGACCACCCCGGATCCACGCAACCCCGGGCATCCGTTGGCGGACAACACCATCGTGGTGTTCACCTCCGACAACGGTGGGACCGCGAACGCCGACAACGGCTGGCTCGGCGGCTACAAGGGTGAACTTCGGGAGGGCGGGCTACGGGTTCCGGCCATCGTGTGGAGCAAGAACGAGCACCTGGTCGACGGTGGCGTGGTCGACTCGACGCCGATCCACGCGGTCGACTACCTGCCGACGTTCGCGTCGCTGGCCGGTGCGGACCTACCCAAGGGCCTGCGCCCCGACGGTGTGGACCTCAGCGGAACCTGGCGCAACGAAAGCGCTGAGCTCGGCACGCGGCCCCTCTTCTGGCACCTGCCTGGATACCTGATCGCGGGCGCGCGGGACCAGAGCCCCGAGACGGTGATCCGGTCGGGGCCGTGGAAGCTCAGCTACCGCTACGAGACCCAGGACTGGGACCTCTACAACCTGGACAGCGACATCGGTGAGACCACCGACCTAGCCGCAAGGTACCCCGATGTCACCACGCGGCTCGGCAGCCGGCTGATCCGCTGGCTCGACGACGTCGGCGCCCCGCTGGCCACGCTGCGCGAGGGCAAGGCCCCGATCACCGTCACCTTCCAGGGCACGGCGTACTCCGACGGGAAAATCATCCACTATGACGAGCCGACGCAGCTGACGTTCCAGCCGGGAGACGAGGTGCCGGCGTTGCTGCCCACGGCGGTCACCGACCGATGACCTCCGACCATCACCACGGTACCGCCGGCTCCACCACGCCGAACTGTTGTGCACCCGGCGGCCCGCAACAGACCGCGGCGAGCGGCGGGCTGCTGCAGATCGGCCGCCGGCCGCAGCAGCCTGAACCCCTCGTCTGGGAGGCTGGCCGGACGCGCTCCCCGCGCGGCCAGGTCAGCCTCCCCGGCGGGTGCTTCGCCATGGGCGACGCATTCGGTGAGGGCTACCCGGGCGATGGGGAAGGTCCGGTGCACAAGGTCACCGTCGGAGCTTTCACCATCGATGCCACGACGGTCACCAACGCAGCCTTCGCGACCTTCGTCAAGGCCACCGGCTATGTCACCGAGGCGGAGGTGCTCGGCGTCTCCGCCGTCTTCCACATGCAGGTGAAGGCCGAACGCGCCGACATCCTCGGGGCGGCCACCGGCGCCCCCTGGTGGCTCGTGGTCCGCGGTGCCGACTGGCGCCGTCCCTACGGGCCCGCCTCCTCGATCACGGACGTCCAGAACCACCCGGTGGTCCAGGTGACCTGGAACGACGCCCGCGCGTACGCCGCGTGGGCGGGCAAGCGCCTGCCCACCGAGGCCGAGTGGGAGTACGCCGCCCGTGGCGGCCTCGAGGGAGCGCGATTCCCCTGGGGCAACGATCTACTCCCGCGCGGCCGGTGGAACTGCAACATCTGGCAGGGCGAGTTTCCCGGCCTCAACACCACGGACGACGGCTTCATCGGCACCGCACCTGTCAAGCAGTACGCCCCGAACGGCTACGGCCTGTTCAACATGGTCGGAAACGTATGGGAATGGTGCGAGGACTGGTTCGCCACCGACACCTACGCCCGGCGTGCCGGCACCGGTGTCGTCGACCCTCGCGGGCCAGCGAAACCGGACGTCACAGGCCGGCGCGTGATGCGCGGCGGATCGTTTCTGTGCCACGACTCCTACTGCTACCGCTACCGGGTCGCGGCCCGCTCCGGGAACACCCCTGACTCCGCAGCCTCCAACGTCGGCTTCCGCTGCGCCTGAACGTCCCATCCGCGCGACCCCGATCAAGCGTGCCGACGCCGACCGGCTCGCGGGAGCGCTAAAGGCAATCGCCGACCCAGCCCGGCTGCGACTGCTCAGTCTCATCCAGTCCGCTCCGGAGGGCGAGGCGTCCGTCAGTGACTTCACCGCGCCGCTTTGTCTCTCCCAGCCGACCGTGAGTCACCACCTTCGGATCCTCACCGAGGCCGGCCTGCTCGAGCGCGAGAAGCGCGGCGTCTGGGCGTACTACCGCCTGGTGCCGTCCGCGATCGCGGCGATCGCCGACCTGTTGACACCGCCTCGCAAGCGGGCGACGAAGAAGGCCCGCTGAGCGGCACTGCCGAAGGCCGGCACCGGTGCCGGATCCCCACCCGGAGGTCGGCAGACCCAGGCAAGACGCACCTATCCAGCGCACTTGGGCGTGGTGCTCAAGAACCCCGGGGTAGCGGCGGCCCGCCCAGCGTGACTCCCTCGATGCCAATAACCCGCGTCGGGCGCGCCGCAGCCCTCCACAGCGCAGCGACCGCCTCGATGGTCCGCACCGCCCTACTCGTCGCGGTCGCCGACCTCGCGAGTTCGACCAGCAGCCAGCCAAGAACGCGAGAGGGTGGGTTTCAGATCAATGGCGCGTACCACCGGGCGCCGGTCACCCGTATCCGGCTCGACTGCTTGCGGTTCCACTCCACCCGCATGCCGTACTTGCAGAGCACCGGAAAGACGATCTCGTCCAGTAACCGTTCCAGGTCGGCCTGGTAGCGGGCCTGCTGCTCGGCCTCCGGCAGGGCGGCATGGGCGACCTCGTCGAAGTCCGCTGCCGGATAGGCGCCGTAGCCGAGGTAGACCTTGCCATCCTCGCTCGCAATCAACGAATCCGTGTCCTGCTGGTGGTACCAGAGATACCCGTGCCAGTGCCGGGAGTCGTCCCGCTCATCGTGGATCTCAGCGGCCGCGCAGGTGCCACAGCAGCTGAAGTTCTCCCTGGCCAACACGCCGAGCTCGTTGAGGTCGACGAAGGCGCGGGTGAGGTTGCTCCGCACCTCACCCCACTCACGCTGCTGCTCGCGCCGAGTACCCAAAGCCTTTTCGTACGCCGCCCTGAGTTCCTCGTCGGTGGCGCCGTGGCGCCGCTCGTCCTGGTCAAGAAAATCCACGAACTCGTGGGCGTCATCCTGGCCACGCACGACCCAGTCCCAGATCTCGGCCTCGATCGCCCCACGGCCCGGCTCCATAAGCCGCTCGGCCAGGAACCTGACGCCCTCAGGGCGATCGTTGTAGATCCATCCAGTCACGGCGACGATCTTTACACGGGGCTATGACAGGTCTGAGCCAGACCGTGACCGGCACGCGGCAAGCACCATCAGCCGCATGATCGCCTGAGTCCAATCGCCCGACGGCAGCCTTTGAGCTTGTCGGTTCCTGAGTCTCCACCAGCCGCGGGCCGGTTCACCCGGCCAAGGGTCAGCGATCTTCGCCCGGATGGCCGGGTCACCGGCCTTCCGGCAGCAGGCATGTCACGACTACCCGCCAGGTCAGAGCCTTCGACTCGATCACGTACAAGAAGCGGGACGCTCTGCTGCGCCGCGTGATCGGCTGATCTGAGGTCGGGCCCGGGAGGGCTGCCTACCGGGGTCGTGGAGCAATCGATTACCCCCGGCCTAGGGCGTGTCCTGCCGATCTTGTAGTGGTTGATCGTTGACGATGTGCCGGTGGTACGTCGTGGCGAACTGGCCGATGAGGCGTGGGCGGTGATCGCGCCGCTGCTTCCCGAGCCTGGCGGGGCGCGGGGGCGGTGGCGGGATCACCGTCAGGTCATCAACGGGATTCTGTGGAAGCTGCGCACGGGTGCGCCGTGGCGTGACCTGCCGGAACGGTTCGGGCCGTGGAAGACCTGCCATGAGCGGCTGCGCCGCTGGACGGCGGACGGCACCTGGAATCGGATCCTGGCCGCGGCGCAGGTGTATGACGACGGCACACCGGTGCAGTGGACGATCAGCATCGACTCGTCGATCGTGCGGGCGCATCAGCATGCCGCTGGCGCCCGCAAAAAGGGGGCTCCCCGACAAGTCCGGCGACGCCTGGTGCGCAAGATGGCGAGGCCATCGACCGATCCCGCGGCGGACTGAGCACGAAGATCCACCTCGCCGTCGACGGACGCGGCCGGCCGTTGTCGATCCTGCTCACCCCCGGCCAGGCCGGCGACAACCCACAACTGTTTACCCTGCTTGACGCGATCCGGGTTAACGAACCCCGACCCGGCCGCCCCCGTAAGCGCCCCGACATGCTGATCGCGGACAAGGGCTACGCCCACGACTCCACCCGCCGAGCCCTACGATCGCGCGGGATCCGGCACGTCATCCCGGAACGCTCCGACCAGGTCGCCCGCCGGACCGCCAAGGGCAGCACCGGCGGACGGCCACCGGCCTTCGACAAGGCGGTCTACCGCAAGCGCAACGTCGTGGAACGCTGCTTCAACCGGCTCAAGCAGTGGCGTGACCTGGCCACCCGCTACGCCAAACGGGCATCCCTCTACCAGGCCAGCCTCGTCCTCATCGCCGCCATCATCTGGCTTGCATGATCTGATTGGCCGGAAGAGGCATCTTCAGCGACGCCAGAACTGGCGGGGTGCGAACCCTTCACGTCGCAGCCAGTGCTCGGTATAGACAATCCGCTCCGGCTCAACGACCACCAGGGTGTCCTCGGGCGGCTCGGACAGCAATCGCCCCCGCTCGGCGTGCTCGTTCTCCCATCGGAACGCTTCCCAATAGTGCGCACGGTCCGGATGCCCCGGGTCGAGCACCCTGGCAGTTCCGAACAGCTGAGCCCCGCGGCTGCTGGCCAGCCCGACCAGCGGCGCGAAGATCCCGACGGACACCCGCGGGTCGGCAGCGATGTTGCGCACCTTCGGCGAACGCAGCGCGGCCGTAAAGAGCACGGCGAAACCGAGCGAGTAGTACCGCACCGGGGTGGCCAGCGGCCCGTCCGGACCCGTGGTCGCGAGCACGCACATGTTCTGCGACGACAGCAGGTTGAGAATGCGCTCTTCAAGTCGTTCACGATCGAGCCGTTTCGCCGGCGTGGGCCCGGCCAGCCACGGATTCGTCAACGGCATGCGGCGTCCTCGATCATGGCGAGCACCCTACCCATATGGCCTGCCCAGCGGCTACCAAGATCGGCAGGACATGGCCTAAGAGGGCGTCTGATTCACGTATTTTGTGGGTGATGCTGCCTTCAGATGTCTCGCCAGGTTGGGGTGGTTTCGTCGGTGACGCGTTTGGTGAGGTTGTCGATCATCGCGATGCGGATCATGCTGGCGGAGTTGTCGGGTAGGGCTTCGTAGTCGCGGGCCAGACGCCGGTGCAGCATGATCCAGCCGAGGCTGCGTTCGACGACCCATCGCCGCTTGACCACCGAGAATCCCTTGACCTGCGGGTCTTTGGTGACGACCTCGACGTCGATGCCGAGGGTGGCGCCGCGCTCGATGACCTTGTTCTTGAAGCCCGCATCGACCCAGGTCTTGGCCAGGGTCGGGTAGGTGGCTTTGGCCTGTTCCAGCAGGTCGATGCCGACGGTGTTGTCGCTGGCGCTGGCGGCGGTGACGACGACCGCGAGGAGCAGGCCGAGAGTGTCGGTGACGATGCCGCGTTTGCGTCCGACGATCTTCTTGCCCGCATCGATGCCCTGCGTGGGCAGGGGTGCGTTGGTGGAGGTCTTCACACTCTGGGTGTCGATGACGCAGGCCGACGGCTGTGTGGCGCGTCCGGCCTTGGTGCGGGCCAGGCCGGTGAGCTGGTAGTTGAGCTGGGTGAAGATGGCGTCGTTGGTCCAGGCGGTGAAGTAGCCGTAGACGGTCTGCCAGGGCGGGAAGTCGTGGGGCAGGTAGCGCCAGGCGATGCCGGTGCGGTTGACGTAGAGAATCGCGTTGAAGATTTCCCGCAGGTCATGGCTGGCGGTACGTCCGCCGATCCCGGCGTCGGTACGTGCCTGCCGCCAGGCGGTCAACCGTGGTGCGATCAGCGCCCAGCGGGCGTCGGACAGGTCGGAGGGGTAGGCAGGTCGCTCGGCCATGCCGCAGGTCTAC